>CAYZMZ010000066.1:0-10768 GCA_964479655.1 uncultured Planctomycetaceae bacterium | reverse complement strand
AAGGTTCTATCGTCGGCGTTGATTCTGTTGCTGATATTGCGAATCTGCAAACCCGCAATTTTATGCCCCTCGTTTCCGGCTTCCGAAAACGCGGCGGTTACCTCCGCTTTGTTTTCCAACGCCTGACGCAAAACGCTTTCATTGTATGCGTAAGCCATTCCCCGGATAAGCAATTTATCCATGTCAGAAATTTGACAAAGCGGTTCTCCCAACTCAACGCTTTCTCCTTTTTTAACGTAGACGGCGTCCAATTGATGATGATGCTCGCATGGATGTTCTGATTCAACAGCCGAGCAGTCTTCGTCGATAATCGGAGCGTAAACCACGATACGGGAAATAATCTTCCGGTCTTTTTCCAACGAATTTTCAACGTCTTTTTCGGGCAATCCGTTTAGAATAAGCATATTCCGCTTGGCAGAAATCGCGGTATCGTTTTCCAGCTTTTGGAAAGCCGTGTCTCGTTTTGCCTGCGGAGCTAATCCCTCTTGAAGTCCGCTTAATCGTTCAATTTCCCGATTGATTATATCTTGCTTTTGCAGAAGCATCAAAAGTTCAATTTGCGTGGCGATTACATCTTCCCGAGTTAGTTTTATATCGAACAGCGGCTGACCTTTGACAATCATTTGACCGGGCTGATTATAAATCTTTTCGATAACTCCGCCAACCGGAGAGGGAATTTTTGTCAACGTTGTTGCGGGGACTTCTTCTACAACAGCCGGAAAAGTAAACTTTTTGGTGTAATCGGACAGCTTGATTTCTCCGAATCCGGATTTATCGACAATCCCGATATTTTTCAACGCCTGATCGGATAACGCCAAAACCGAATCGTCTTCCTCTGACGCGCCGTGATTATGACCGTCGTCGGGAGAATGAGTTTCGTTTTCCGGTTTCATATCCAAAGAAACGCAAACCGAATGATACAATTCTGGATGAATCACCGTAACGAGAATCGCAGCAATCGGAATTATAATTGCAATGATAGTAACAATAATCTTTTTCATTGTATTGAATATTGATATTAAGGTTAATTGATTGTTAATTGTAAAATAGACTGTACGGATTTTATGAAATCCATACAAGAACCTACGGCAAAAAGAATTATCAGATTAATAGGCTTTGCTGAGAAAGATACAGCGGTATTTCAGGCGAAAGACCGCGAAAAGAGGAAAGAGTTTGGCTAATATGAGGTATACCTGGGTTGCTGAAAATCGTTGATTCCTGATTGGTAACTGACGGGGTATCGGACCCGGATTCAGGAATAAATTCTGATTGAAGCGTTCTGGAATGTTCCCAACAGCAACGAACCGGCTGACTTGTACAGACAACGGTTTTTGCAATCTGTAGATTACTACGGCTAAAATGATACGGAGGTACGTCTGAATGAATATCCGGCGAATTTGAGGCGTGCTGACATTGATTTCCGGTCCAGAAATCCATCATAAAATGGAAATGCGTGGAATTAACTCCCGTTGTACAGCAGGTTTGATGAACGTTGATAATTCCCAACGACTGCGACAATTGCCCTGCCAGAGCAAGGATAATCAAACAGCGGTTAAGTAATATCGGTATCATATTTTTAGGGTTTGGGCAGGACAGAATAATTTTATTTTTATTACGTATGATTCAACGATTAGTTCGTATTATAGACATTTTTTATTTTTCGTAAAGAGCAAAATAGACCGTCTGATGTTCAGACGAAAAAAATAATACGCATTCCATTTTAAGATTTTCAATTCGTACCGTTCGATTCCAGCCGTTTCATTTCGCCTGAGTCGGGGAAAAACGAGGTGCTTTTTTCCTACGATGGCGAAATCAAAACGGCGTCTCGATAGAAAAATCAAGTAGTCATAGTATAAAACTCCTTTTTTGGGCTTGTATTATTTTGGTATTCTGCTACAATTAATGGCTGTGTATTCTCGATTTTTCGGCGTTCCTTCGTTTTATTATACTGATTCCACTTGAAATCTTCCGGCTTGTATTATCCTAAAACAGCCGTTTCATTTCGCCTGAATCAGAAAAACGGGGAGTTTTTTTCATACGATGGCGAAATCAAAACGGCATCGATAGGAAAATTCAAGTAGTAATAGTATAAATCCTCTATCCATTTAATAAGCCATGCTAAGATTTATCCTCGGAATTTTTACCGTCTTGTTTAGCGGCGTTTTGTTCGCTGAAGAACTCTCTGTAGACCAGCCGTTTATTGTTTTTCCCCCTGAATTGATCGAACAGGGCAGCCTTAAACCGATAGAACTGGCTGGATATAAAGCCAACGTCCGAGTAAATGGTTTTGTATGTCAAACGGAAACAACGTTGACGTTTTATAATCCGAATAATCGGAATTTAGAGGGCGATTTAGTCTTCCCGTTGCCTGAAGGCGTTTCGGTTTCCGGTTACAGCTTGGATATAAACGGTTCAATGGTTGACGCCGTTGCAGTTTCCAAGGAAAAAGCCCGCGTTACTCTGGAAACCGAAATTCGCAAAGGAATTGACCCTGGTATCGTCGAGCAACAGCGCGGCAATCAGTTCAAAACCCGAATCTTCCCCCTGCCGGGCAACTCAACGCGTACTATTGCTATCCGTTTTGTTTCGACGGTAGAATATAATACGGAGAAAAAAATCGGCGTCTATCGACTTCCGCTGCATTTTTCTAAACCTGTAAAAGATTTCGCGGTTTCAATTGAGGTAATCAAGCCGACAGAACAGCCAACTTTGGTTGCCGGCACGTTGAATAATTTGACTTTTTCCCCTTGGTCAGACGGATTACGAGCGCAAAGAGTCCAAAAGAATTTTCAAGCTCAGACTGATTTGTTGCTGGAAATTCCTTTTGTCGATACCGCAGAAATTAGACAGGAAAAAGCGTCAGACGGCTACACCTATTTTGTCAAGGCGATTCAAACATCGGCTTTGAAATCCGCTCCGCAAGAAAGTAAGACGACGGAAATTCCCCGTAAAATCGCGATTTACTGGGACTGCTCCGGCTCTCGTTCCCAAACCGGGCGAGCTAGACAGCAGGAAAAAGAACTTACTTTTTTAGTTGAATGGTTAAAATCAGCGAAAATTGATTCCGTGCGTCTGATTCCGATTCGCAATACCATTGAAAATTCGGAAATACAAACAGTTTTAACCGCTAATTTAGTTCAAGCAATAGAAAAATTACCCGCCGACGGAGCGACAAACCTGTCGGCAATGGGCGAATATCTTCAGCCGGAAGAATTATCGCTCTTGTTTTCAGACGGTTTGAGCAACTGGGGATCAACGGTCGTTCCCCGATTTTCGGGGCGTTTGTTTGCGTTTAGTT
The DNA here is from genome assembly GCA_964479655.1 of uncultured Planctomycetaceae bacterium. GTDB lineage: Bacteria > Planctomycetota > Planctomycetia > Pirellulales > Thermoguttaceae > RUG11551. The sequence goes on along the minus strand of CAYZMZ010000066.1, from coordinate 7,470 downwards.
CGGGCAACGTAACCGACGCCGCGACTTTGCATCGGTTTGTTTCCGTAAACAACGGCCAGTATTTTAATTTGGATTTGATTTCTACTGAAAAAGCCGTACTTGCGCTTAACAACGCAATTACCAATCCGAGCAAAGCGATCGAAATCCAAGCCCATCAAGCGGAAGTCTATCCCCAAACTCTGGATGCCAATTCTCCGCTTTTAATCCAGTATATTTGCGGACGAACGCAGCAGAACGAGGCGTCAATTACTTTCAACGGCGAAATTATATCTGTAAAGTCAGATGAAAACGCTATTTCGCAAGGCGACTTATTAAAAACGCTGTTTGGACAGACTAAATTAGTACATTTAATGTCCGACCCTAAACAGAATCAGCTTCAAATCGAGCAGTTGGGCAAGGATTTTGGAATGACGACCCCTGAAACGTCTTTGATTGTTTTGGAATCCTTGGAACAATACCAACAGCACGATATTTGTCCGCCGGAATCGTTGCCTCAAATGCGGGCTGAATATCTGGAATTGAAGAATCAGCAGGCTAATCAACAACAGCAATCTGAAGCCGAATTAAAATCCGAGCGATTAAAGTATATTGAAGAAATCTGGCAGGAAAGAAATCAATGGCGCGAAGCGAAGTACGACTATCCCGCTAATTTCAAGTATAAACGATCTCCTGAAGTTCTCGAAGTTGCAGAAGATGCTGTAGCGGAAGAACAGTCTGAAGGAAGAGTTCTCGCCGACGAAGACGAGTCCGATGCAAATCAAGCGCCGCTTCAAGCACCTGCCGCTTCAGCACCCCAAGCCGATTCAACAGTTCAAGAATCGTTAGATGAAGTTGCCGAAATGGACGGATTTTTAGGGGCAGGAGGCGGTTCGGCCAATGGAGCGGATTTTCCGTTAGAGGCTAAACAGGAATCAACAGACCGTCAGCCTTCTATGGAAATTAAGCAATGGTCGCCGGATTCTCCTTATTTAAAAACAATTGAGGCTGCGGATAATCCATATAACGCCTATTTAGCAATCAAGGGGGAATATAGCCAATCTCCGTCCTTCTATCTGGAATGCGCTGACTGGTTTTTCAAAAAAGATAATTCGCTTTTGGCGATTCGCATTTTATCGAATTTAGCAGAACTCGATTTAGAAAACCCGCAGATTCTTCGCGTGCTTGGCTACCGACTTCTTCAGTACGGAAAACCGGGGGAAGCGGTTTCGGTTTTTGAAGTCGTACTTCAAATGCGGCCGGAAGAACCGCAGTCATACCGCGATTTGGCAATTGCCTTGGGGCGTCGAGCGGAAAACTTCCCTGAAAACGCTATATCCGACTATTCCCGTGCTTTGGAGTTGTATAACAGCCTGGTTTGGGGACGAAATTACCAAAAATGGAATTACCAAAAATGGGACGATAGATTTCCCCAAATAGAAGTTTTCGGTCTGGAAGAAGCTAACGCGATGATTCCCGCAGCAAAAAAAGCCGGAGTCGAAAATATCAACTTCGACGAAAAATTTATCAAGCCGGTCGATGTCGATATCCGTATTGTTATGACGTGGTCTGCGGATAATACCGATATTGACCTTTGGGTAACCGAGCCATCGAATGAAAAAGTCTTTTATGGGCATAATCGTTCACAAATCGGAGGATTAGTTAGCCGCGATTTTGTTAGAGGTTACGGTCCGGAAGAATACTTGATTCTTAAAGCTATGAAGGGAAAATATAATATTCAAGCGCACTTCTACGGCTCTTCATCCGTACAGGTTCTAGGAAATATTACCGTTCAAGCAGACGTTTATACCAATTTTGGCCGCGTAAACCAAAAACGTCAGTCGCTTACCTTTCCGCTAAAAGAAGCGGGGAGAGACCTTTACGACATCGGTACAATTGAGTTTTGATAAATAAGTCTGTTAAATTTAAGACTTTCATCACTTTATTTTATTAATTATGAAACATTTTTTCGGAATTATATCCGGTTTTTTATGCATTGCAATTTCTGGTACGGTTTGTACAAATTTGTTTGCTCAGCAACCTGAATCGGCGGCTCCTGTTGAATCGACGGCTCCTGCGGAGACGGCTCCCGTTGAAGAGGCGGCGGACAATACCTCGCTCAGTTTGGAAGATCAGCTGAAAGCTCTTTCTGCTCCTGAAACAGACGCAAAAGAAAACGAGGGAGATAAACTCCTTGACGAGGCGGTTTTAACTAAAATTGCGGCTGTAAATCTAAAAGATTCAGATAAAGTTCTTGAGTTGTGCAACAAGGCTCTTGAAAAAGGATTGAATCCGAAAAACGTCCAAATTGCTCAAGAGTTGATTCGTGCGACTTTATTGCAGCGGATAACGCTTCTTTCCGAAGCTCTCCGCAGCGGTCGTTTTTCCAATCCTCAAGAGGTTAAAATGGTCATTTCGCTTGCAACGAATGACATGGAAAAGATTCGATCTACACTTCCGAAAAATAAAAAAGGCGAAGCGGACGATCAAAATTTTGATGGCGCGGATATTTTCTGGTTTGCTCAAGCGACCTTATCCGCTTTTTCGGGGGAAGATGATTCGGTAACAAGCAAGGCGATTGTAATCGCTAAAAAGTTGAATGCCGATAATCCCGCTCGGCTGGCGCAACTACTGTTTTTAGAAGCGATGGTTAAAGACGATAGTCAAGCCCGATTGTCCCTTTTACAGCAAGCTCAGAAAGAAGACCCTGAATCGACGATAATTCAGCGTGCGTTGGCGAAGACTTACGGGGAATTAAAAATGTACGATAAAGCCGTTAAAATTGCGGAACCGTTGTTAGAAGGCGACCCCGAAGATCCCATGCTTTTGGCTATCATGGCTGATTACTATACTTCGATTAAAGATTCCCGCAAGACGCTTGAAATCCTCAATAAATTAGATAAAATGGCTCCCGGAAACGAGGCGATTTTATGGCAAAAAATTAAAACTGCTTTGGATTTGCAGGATTATCCGCTTATGATGGAATTATCTACAAAGGTTTTAAAGTCCGATCCGCAAAATGAACCGTTGTTATTGTTCAGAGCTAATTATTTATTCAAAGAAAAAAAGTACGATGAAGCTATTCGCGAATTGGATCAATTGTTGTTTTTCAACGAAAAATCGATAGAAGCCCAAACGTTCAAAGCGGCTATTTTATGCAAGAAAGATAAGGCCAACTTCGCGGACGCGCGAAAACTAATCGATCCAATTATCGGCAACCCTAATTCCGATGCGGAAAGTCTGAAAGCGTGTTTGCCGGTTCTCCATGAAATGGACGAAAAAGTATTGACAATCGAAACGCTGGAACGAATTGTCAAAGCGGACCCTGGCGATTATTCTTCTTTGCAAACGCTGGTTTACGCTTTTTTAGATGCCGGAAACAAAGATAAGGTGAAGCCGACTTTTGAACAGCTGGTTCAAAAATTCCCTGAAAACGAAACCGTGCTCAACAACTATAGTTGGTATTTGTCTACCAATCCAGACGATTCCGTCCGAGATGGTAAAAAAGCTCTGGAATGTGCTTTGAAAGCCGCCTTGTTAAGCAATTATAAAGAGGCGTATATTCTTTCAACTTTGGCAGCGGCGTATGCGGAAAACGGAGATTTTGACAAGGCGATGGAATGGATTCAAAAATCTTCCGATCTGTGCAGCGATAAACAAATGAAGGAAAGTATCGAAAAAGAAAAGCAATCCTATCAGCAGAAAAAGGCGTGGAGGGAAGACCCTCTTTCCAGTTTAAATGATTAATTTTTAATTTTCAACAGCAAGAACAAATATTTAATGATTAACAAAAATATACAAGCTATTGTACTGTTTATAGTCGGCGTTTATTCAATCGCTTTTTCCTCCAGTGCGTTCGCTCAAGGTCCGCTTAAAGAATGGAAAAGTATGTGCGCTCAAATGGTTAGAACGCATATTGCCGGAGCCGGAGTTACCAACGAAAAAGTACTCAATGCAATTCGTACTACTCCCCGGCATGAGTTCGTACCGCCCGACCAAAAGAATCGCGCCTACTACGACATGTCTCTTCCGATTGGAAACGATCAAACGATATCCTCTCCTTTTATTGTTGCCTATATGACTGAGTGTTTAGACCCTCAGCCGGAAGATGTCGTTTTGGAAATCGGAACCGGCAGCGGCTATCAGGCTGCGATTCTTTCGCCGTTGGTTAAAGCGGTGTATTCAATAGAAATTGTACCGCAACTGGGGCAAAAAGCCGCTCAAACTCTCAAAAGACTGAAGTACAAAAACGTTTTTGTTAAAGTGGGAGATGGCTATCAAGGCTGGCCGGAGCACGCGCCGTTTAACAAGGTTATCGTAACTTGTTCACCTGAAAAAGTACCCCCAAAATTGGTTGAACAGCTAGCCGAAGGCGGACGAATTATTATCCCCTTGGGCGAGCGATTTCGTCAGAATTTTTATCTTTTGAAAAAGGTAGACGGAAAGCTGGAATTTGAGGCTTTAAGACCGACTCTGTTTGTTCCTATGACGGGGGCGGCTGAGCAACGCCGTGAGATTCAGCCCGATGGAACGAAACCGGTTTTGATCAATGGCGATTTTGAAACGCCGCTTCCCGGAGGTACAATTCCAGACGCCTGGTATTATCAGCGTCAATGCTCTTGGATTAAAGACGGAAACGCGCCTGAAGGATATTATTATATTCAATTTTCCAATACGATTCCCGGGTTGAGTGCCGGAACAATGCAGGGATTTGCGGTTGACAGCAGAAAAGTAAAACGGCTTAAATTTACTTATTCCGTCAAAGGCAGTGGTATCTATCTGGATCAGGATTCCGGAGCTTTACCTCGATTGCAGGTTGTTTTTTATGATGAACGCTGCAACGATATTGCCTGTCAAACGGGAATTTCCTGGAAAGGAACTTTTGATTGGAGAAATGAAACCGTTTATTTTAACGTTCCCCCGAAAGCCCAATTCGCTATTGTACAAATTGGACTGTTCGGTACGATCGGCACGGTTTCCATGGATAACATTCAGATGGATTATCGATAAGAGATGGATAGTTATAGTATACAAAAGAAAACTAGAGATTCTTTGTTCAGATTGACGCTTAGTCGGATTTTTCAGCGAAAGCGGCGATTGATGTTTTTTCGGATGCGGCTTTCTGCGGACAGATTCATTGGACGGATTTATCGTCCTCCAGTAGCTTTAATTGTTGCGACAGTTTACCAACGCCGTTGACCAGCCGGGGGCCGGGACGAAAAATTTCGTCTCCTGAAACTTCGGTTATAATTCTTTTATTTTTAATAGCCGGGACGTTTTCCAGTCCCGGATAATTCAGCAGTAAATCCGCCGAAATTCCTGTTTTCATTTGAGGAAAAAGAATTATTTCCGGCTGCCATTGAATCAGCTTTTCGGGAGAAATATTAACGTAACTTTCTGCTATTTCATCGGTTACGTTGATTCCCCCCGCCTTTTTAATCGCGTCGGCTATGAAGGTATGTCCTCCAACAACGCACATAGGATTAGGCCAGACGACAACCAAAACTCGCGGTTTATGCGAACGCTGTTCTGCGTCGGCGGTAATCGCGGCTAATTCTGAGTTCATCTTTTCGACCAGCAACCGTCCCGCTTCAGATTTATCGATTTTATCGGCGACTTCCTGAATCATTTCTAAAAGCTGTACAATAGAGTGAACGTCATTACAGTATACATCTATCCCCTTTTTATGAAGAAGATCGGGCATACGTTGATCTTGAAAATCCGCTGTTAAGACCAAATTCGGACCTGCGGCGATCAATTTCTCCCAATTGGGATTGGCGTAACTGCCGACAACGGGTATCGACTCAACCTCGGGCGGATAATCGCACGCTCCCGTTCGCCCGACAAGCTGATCTTGCGCCCCCAAAGCGTAGACCAACTCGGTATAATTGGGAGAAAGCGAAACAATCCTCTTTCCGATAGTCGATTTATCGGAATGACCGGATTGATCGCACCCTAATATTAACAGCGTCAATAGAATAAAAATTATCCGTCTCATGTCTATAGTATACCCCAAATTTACAAGTTGAAAAGAAGGAAAGAAAAAATTCAAAATTTTTCGTACAAATCTGAATAATAACCTATACTGTCAGTACAGATAGACAAACTGCCTTCCCTGTGTACATATAACCGCTATAATCGTTATAATCGATATGTTTGATTTATATTTTGCCTTCACGACGTACGGATTTCTGAACCGGATTCCTCTTCCCGTTCAGCTGGCGATAATATTTATCATGGGGTGGATAACAGCTATAGTTGTTAATAAAATTTCTCGTTGGGTAGCGGCTTGGTTTGATAAGCTAACGCGATTCGTCCCGGAAGGAGAAACGCTTCAAACGCATTTAAACACGGTACGACAAGCGGCGTATGTCGAACTTTTCGGCTGGTCGGCGTTATACGGCTTGCTTGTTTCGCTGATATATTATTGGTTTATCTGCCGCGGAGGAATTGCTAGTATAAGCCAGTTGATTGTAAATCCGGAACCGGGATTTAAATTTCCGATTGCCGAGCTTGGATTACGGAATTTTATCTATTTATTTATAGCATTTGGATTCCTTTTGACCGCTTCGCTGACCGATATTCGGCGGAAAATTATTCCCGATTTTATTACGATAACCGGTACAATTACCGCTTTGTTGCTGTCGATAAGCCCCCTTCAACTGACGGTTCCGATTGTCCAATACAGCGATAATTCAGCAATCAACGGCTCAGCCGAAGAAACCATGAAGTATATTTCAAGCCTGAATTTATGCTCGCCCTACGATGCAGGTACGTGGATTGGTCAGCCCGCCGGATTGCTGCTCGCGTTATCCTGTTGGTTAATATTTGTTATCGTGTACTTATATCGTCGATGTTATTTTAGACATGGATTATTCCGGGGATTTCAGTTGTATTTTTTGCGTTCAATTCGGCTTAAAAGTACTTATATAACCTTGGGAATCGGATTGGTCGGCGTTTTGTTGCTAACCGCAGTGTGGAATAATATCAACGCAGGTCAAGACCTCCGAGTTATAAACGGACTTATAAATACTCCCGTCGTTTCTGTTTTATCCAGTTTAACGGGAATGGCGGCGGGAGGTATTTTGATATGGCTGGTAAGAATTATTGGAACCGTGTGCCTGAAACGCGAGGCGATGGGATTCGGGGACGTAACTTTAATGATGATGATCGGGGCGTTTACGGGTTGGCAAGCAATCCTTCCGATTTTTTTCCTGTCCCCCGTGGTCGGAGTAATCGTCGGCGTTTTAATGCTCGTATTCCAAAAAGATCGCTATATTCCGTTTGGCCCGTTTTTGTGCCTGGCGACGGCGGTCTGGTTCCTGTTTTTCCCCGAAATATGGGCGTACTGCTTTCCTTTATATCAACAGGGAGCTGTTGCAGTTTTGATAATCATGTTATTATGCCTGATTCTTATGGGCGCAATGCTTTATGGAATCAGAAAAATAAAAGAAATACTACAGATTCAATGAGGTTGACCATGAAATATTCCAA
>CAYZMZ010000065.1:0-10822 GCA_964479655.1 uncultured Planctomycetaceae bacterium | reverse complement strand
TTCGTGACAGTTGGGAACGCACTCGCCGCATCCGTTGCATAAATCGTGGTTGATTACGATGGTTTGCAAGTACTGTTCTTCTGACCATTGACTTTCAATCGCCTTGTTGGGGCATTCACGTACGCAAATCTGGCATTCACGGTCGAAATTAAGCAGACAAAGGGAGAAATCCAAATTAACGACCGCTAAAATCACCTGATTCTTTTCCTGAATCGTAAGCGGGGCAATCGCTCCTGTAGGACAGTATTGTGTACATCTGTTGCAGTTGGAATCGCAATAGGCGGACGAATTATTAGCCTGCCAGTCCAGTCGCGGAGTTCCCCATAAGACCAACGATTCCTCGCGGCGAACGGGTCTGATTAATCCGGTTGGACAAACCGAAACGCATTTTGAACACCGGGCGCACGTTGCGGCCATCATAGCGGGATTGTCGATGCTTCCCGGCGGAACGGGAAGTGAGGATTTCGGCTCGTTGAACTTGTCCGATTGAAGGGGATCCGCTTGCTTGGCGGCGGTAATCCATAGTCCGATTCCGGTAAACGTTAGAATCGTTTTAATAAGCCGTTTTCGTCTGACGGCGGTAGCGTGCAAATCCGGAGCGGGTAAATCAGAAGTCTGAATTTGCAGCAGCCGTTTATAGCGTTTCAGGTAAAACAGTTCCTGCAACGCTCCCAACGGACAGATTTTTAAGCACCAAACCCGCGGCATAAAAAATGCGGCAATCAATAGTAGGGGAATCAGATATAGTCCAACAGAATACTTGTTGAGTGTAAAGAGTCCATATAGTAAAATAAGCGGGTCTAAAAAGAGAAAGTCAGGAATCCCGAAGACAACTCCTGCCAGTATCGTCAGCAGGAAAAAGTACTTTAAATCGGGGAAAAATCGGCAGGAGAAGCCGGGAAATTTAAATTTTTTCCGCAGCCAGTCGATACAAAAAAACATCGCTCCCAGCGGACACCCGGATCGACAGAAGACGCGGTAAAAAACAGTACAAAACAGCAGTATCAGGACGGGAATTATCGCAACTTGGCGCAAACCGATTCCCCGAACCAGTCCGATTACAGGGCTGATAACAACATCGTGTATATTCCCCGTTACTGTCAACGCGATTACTCCGCTGATTGAGAGTATAGACAAAATCGATTTAAGGAATTTGGCTGTTGTCATATTATACGAATATATATCTGACCTTTATATTTCGCTATAAAATTGTTGACGTTGTATTCTTATACTCAATGTTAGTAAAAGCATATTTTAGCTTGCATATATTTATAACGACAGTAAATTTATAATGGTTTTTTAATCAGTTCTTTCATTTGAGCGAGCAGGTCGTTGGCCGTCATCGGCATTTGAAGCAGAACCCGCCATTGATCGGTGCATATTTGTGTAGACCAGTCCGCCTGCGAGGAATCCAGAACGATAAGCGCTCTGACGCGGCTGGTGGTTGTATCCAGTGTATGCAGGTTATTGAATACCTTAATAACTTTTTTATCTAGTGATTTACATAAAAACACTAAACATTCAGCAATTTCCCGGTCTTTATAGAATAAATCGAATGCGCGTTGCGGATCAACGGTAATTAAAATTCGCCAGTTGACTTTTCGGAACATTTCCCGAATTTTATCTTGCAGTTTGATATTTCCCTCGACCAGCATAAAGGAATGCAAGGTTAGACTTTGCGTATTTTCCAAAACTGAATTGGAAAAAACGCCGCTTGCACTTGGCTCGTTTTCCAGCTTATCCATCACAACGTTAATATCGTGCAGCATGGCAGACGGCGTTTGATAACGCTTGGAGTAATCGACTTCCATCGCTTTTCTGACCAGAGATAAAACGATACCGGGAATTGTATGGGCAACGTATTTGGTAATCGGAGGAATGGCGACGTACTGCTGCGGGTCGGTTTTAACCAATCTGTCGTGATTAATTTCTATGGGAGGGATTCCGCATAATAATTCGTACAGAATACAGCCGGCAAAGAAAATATCGCCTCGTAAATCGCCTCGTTTTACCCCCGCCGCCTTTTCCAAGCCGTCGTAATCGCAGGAACGCATGTACGTGGATTCTTCAGGCATGTCGGTACGGGAAGTAACGGCACTTTTAGCGGCGGAAATACAAAAATCGGTGATCTTGGCCTGACCTTTGCCGGAAAGCATAACGTTGGACATTTTTAAATCCCGGTGCGCCACACCCAGATCAAAGGCGTATTGAAGTCCAGAGCAGATGTCGGCCATAATAGGCAAGGCGTCTTGCGGGGAGAGGCGTCTGCGAATTTTCAGAAAATCTTTCAGATTTTGTCCGCTGATAAATTCTTCGACAATATAAATATCGCCCGGCCTTTTCCCAACCTCGTATACCCGTGCGATATTGGGGTGATCGAGAATCAGACTTTCCTCCCCCTCTCGAATAAAGGGCATCGGCTTGGCTAAAAATCGGTTTCTGAGTGCTTTTACAACCCGGACAGAACCGTCTTTAACGTTGACTGCACGAAACACGCGGGCGGCGTTTCCTGATCCGATGTAATATAATAACTTATAATTTCCGTGAAAATAACCGCGTTCTTTCCCCTCTTTTAATCGTTCCGTTTGAAAATTAGTTAATAATTCCTTGCGAATACAAACCTGAATTAGGGAGTTCAAATCGATGCGTCCGAAGCCTAACTCTGTCATTGCAGATTGAAGCTGCTTGTCGGTGAGCAATTTTGCTTTTACAGCCAACCTTCCAAACTCTTGTACTGTGGGTAAATTCATAGGGGTAAAACGCTTGACGTTACAATATGACAATCGGAATCAATAATCCCCGTTTAACTTCGTGTCCAGACGTTATTGTACCAGTTTCTTATTGAAATATTGTGTGAAACGCGGGGCATACGAAAATCCATTTCGGGTAAACTCAAGTTGAATACGATGTATTATAGCTTAAATTATAGCAAAATTCAATCTATTATTCAATAAAAATCCCAAAAAACTACAAAAATCGTGCAGAATTAGGGAGATTTTATACTATTAGTACCGGATTTATCTCCGACGCCGTTTTGATGCCGCTGTTGTAGACCAGACCCTTGCCGGGCAGGAAGCGATATTATGGGGAAATTTTACGGAAAGGCGCGAGCTGGAGGTTGTTCTAGTTCAATTTTACGGAAAGGCGCGAGTCGGAGGTTGTTCTAGTTCAATTTTACGGGAAGACACGAGCCGGAGGTTGTTCTAGTTCAATCTTACGGGAAGGCGCGAAGACACGAAGCCTCACGAAGAGGGGAGTAAGACTTAATTTTTGAATATAGAAATGGACAGATGTATACTGATAATTACAACGCAAAACAAATTTTTGTCAACGGGCGGTAGCCCAACAGGGAACCCCGCCTCGGAGGCTGCCCTCGCTTTTCGAGGTCATCCGATGCCGCTGATTCAGCCGCTTGTTTTACCGATTAGGGCGAAACAAAACGGCTGGAATAGGATAATTCAAATCGGAAGATTCGGTGGAATTGATTACATCGCTTCCATTTCAATTTTCCGAACGCGAACGCCTAAAGCGCGGGAATCCATGGAATTAGCCGATTTTTCCGCAGGAACCCAGCCGGGAGTTCGGATTTCCAAATTGATTATCGACGTTTTTAGACTGTCAGCGGGAATTTCGACGATAAGCTCATTTTCGTTTTTCGACTGCGGACGGGCGATAGAGGCGTTGGATGGCATCGGTTCGGACTGGCTGAACGCAGCAAGTTGACGTCCGTCAAGCCAAAGTCCAGCTACCTCGGTCGCGGCGTTTTTGAAGGGGTTACTTACCATCTTCATGGATAATCGATAGTTTTTTCCCGAAACGATGGGCAATTGTATAGTCGAAACGCTTTTTGTCCAGCGAGAGGTAGTAGTATTCCCCTCTGAATCGACGGATTTTTCCCGCCCGTACCAGTTGAGCAGGAATCCGGAATCGCCTTCTGAACCGACTTCAATTTGATATTTCAGCCGCTGTTGTTGGGTCATTTGATCCAACGGGGTCGGCTCGTTTGCGGAGAGAACGGTTTGAGGCAACTGACTTCCCTGAACGACTACCCCGCCGTCCGCCTGATTGCCGGTAATAATCGCGGATTTAGCTTCGGGATCGACTTTTACATGAACTCCGGATTCCTCGAAAGTAGAATGGGAAACAATCGCTTTTCCGGCGGTAATATGAATAGCCGGAGCACCGGTTCCGGTATTATCCCAGTTTACAAAATGGCACGCGTTTGCTGTAAATTGTCCTGTAGAAGACCCCGCCAGAACGCACGTTTCGACCGGTCCCCAGAAAGAACAATTGTTCAGTGATACTTTTCCTTCGTTTCCCTGTTTTATTTCCAGGCAGACGGAATCGCGGCTGGTCCATCTTCCGACGAACTCGCCGTTGGTAATCAGCAAGCCCGGTTTCTGGGATTGCTCGACTAAAATCGCCCGTCGGCAGGAATCGGCGCCCAAGCCCAGAAAATTACCGTTGGCGGCACCGTGATCGTAGGCGGAAAAACGATAGCCGACGCCGTAACCGAAGCAGAAGGTATTGTATACGTATTCCCAGTCGGTTCGCGCAAATTCAAAAGCGATTCCGTTTTGATTTATCCATTCACAATAGGGGTCTTTCGGACGGTAAACCAACCCAAAAGGCCAATAATGAAAATTCTCTACGCGTCCGATGTCGTAACATTGATCGACAAATAATCCGCGCCAAATCGGGTATCCGGTTATATCGCGCAGCAAATGACGGTCAGCCCGAATCAATCGGATTCCCTCATATGGATTAAGTAGACAACAGTTTAGTACTCCAACGTTTCTGGTATCGTATGACCCGATGCAGGGAGGATACGGAATCGGCGGAACGGTTTTCTGATCCGATTCGGGATAAATTACGACGACACCCGCCAAGACCGCGTCGTCGCCTGCCAGAGTAATAAACGGCTTGTCGTCCGGCTGTCCTTTTCCGGCATACGCCAGTAAAACCGTTCCGTTGACGAGTTGCTGTTTACGATTGACCGTCGGAGGAACGCGATAGGTGCCTTGAAGCGTAACGCCGGCGGGAATCGTCCGGCGGGTAGTTCGACAATACCTCCGCCTGCCTGACCCGCTTTATCCAAAACCGCCTGAATTGCCGAGGTTGCGTCTGCGTTTTCATCGGCCGTTACCCCCATTTGGGCGGCGTTCCAACGAAACGTTGTGGGGGTTGAATTAGTTTCTTCCGACCAGAGGGGTGTCGAAATCGTTCCCCAAAACAGGGGTAGAAGAAGGAGCATGTAATAAATCGGATACTGTTTCATTTTGTTCATGAAATCTTTCATCGGGCAGGATGGGGGGATGGAAATTGTTGTTTTGAATTTGAACAAACAACATAAATTTCTCATTTTATGACAGAGAAAGTTATTTTGCAAGAGGGGACGAAAAAATTTTTTCCGAGGGGATTGGGGAGCGGGTTTTCTATTCCCTATTCCCTGCGGATTGGGGTTAATGCGGTTAAAAAATAAAAATTTCCTTGCCCCCTATTGCAGTTTTTGATTAATGGTATAGAATACTCATACTTTAATTTGACTGCGGTCAAAAGAAAGTACCCTTTGTCGCGGGGTAGAGCAGCCCGGTAGCTCGCGAGGCTCATAACCTCGAGGTCGCAGGTTCAAATCCTGTCCCCGCCATTAAAAGTTGAAAATGGATTTCATGGAAATTGTTCATTTTCAACTTTTTTTATAGAAAGAAATACGTATATAAACAGCGTTGACTTTCAATATTTCAATAATCCGATAAATTGGAAGCTGACGTACCTTATTTCAATTCTCGGGGGAGTAGACGATCGTCGGAATGTAGACTTGCGTCTGCGTTCGGGAGGAAAGTCCGGGCTTCGTAGAGCGCAACGGCGGGTAACGCCCGCCCGTCGAAAGACGAGGGAAAGCGCAACAGAAAATAAACCGCCTGTCAGATAGCCGCGTAACCAACGGCTAACAAAAGTCTGGCAGGTAAGGGTGAAACGGCGTGGTAAGAGCACACCGCGATTCTGGTAACAGAATCGGCTAGGCAAGCCCCGTTGGAAGCAAGACCAAACAGAAGAACAGACTGGCTCGGTCGGCGTTTTGAGTTTCAAAACCTTCTTCGGGTGGGTCGCTACAGCTTTAGGCAACGAAAAGCATGGATAAATGATCGTTACGAACGGTTTCTTTTTCGATGGGAGTTTTCTTACTTCCAGACTTTTGATTCCGTTCGACAGAACCCGGCTTATTCTCCCCCCAGAATTGATTATTCTTAAACGGGATTCTATTCTAAAATAATCTATTGTAACAAATTAAACAGTTTAAAAAGACTGTATTTATAATCTTCGATAAATTTTGCTCTTGATATATATAGAGAAAATTGCTATTGTAAGGTTAGTTGAATAGGCTTTATATTACGACTACGGGATTTTTCCGATCGGACGTCGTTTTGATTTCGCCGCCGTACGAAAAAACTCCCTGTTTTACCGATTAAAGCGAACTGAACCGGCTGCTTTGTGATAATATAAGCCGGAAAATTTCAAGTGGAACGAGTGTAATTAAATTTAAGTGGAGTTGTAAGCGTAATCAAATTTTTGGATATGGACTGTTTGAATTTCTGGCGACAACACGTTTTGATGTCCTTTGCGGCGTTAGGCGTTTTGATATGTCTGTTGGTCGGCTGCAGTTCTCCCAATTCGATGCTTCGACTTCGTTCTCCCGCCGAAATATTGGTGTCGTCGGACCCGGAATTATCGCTGACCAACGATCATCTAACCCAGCGAACGATGGTTTTACTGCGTACGTGCGACTTGGAAAAGAAGGGAAAAACGAATCGTCAAGAGGCGATTGATACTCTGGAGCCGTTGGCGAATATTTCTGTCAAGCCGGACGTTTTGTTCGCGTTGTGCGAATTGTGTTTTAAGGAAGGACGGCGGCTGGAAAAGAATCATCAAAACAGTCAGGCGATGCAGTTGTACGTTCAATGTCTGATTTATTCGTATCGATTTCTTTTTGAAGACCGATACGCGTCGGGACGAAACTCGTATGATCCGGCGTTTAGAGATATGTGCGTATTGTACAATGGTTCATCAGATCGAATTTTGCGTTTGATCCGTCAGGGTACTCAAACCGATTCAAAAAAGGTGAAATCGCTGCAATTTTTGCCTCAAATGCAATATCCGCTTGATTTGTCTGGCAGTAAGTTGAACATGGCGATGAAAATCAAGGCTCTCAACTGGAATAGCAACGACGTAGCGGAAATTCAGTTTTCCTCGGATTACGATTTAACGGGGTTGAATAATCGCTATTTGCAGTACGGGCTGGGAACTCCAATGATGGTTTTACGCCGATTCAGTGATTCCGATCCGGCAGGCAAGTATAGTCCGACAACCCAGTTTTTCCCCGTAACGGCGATTATTCGTCCGAATTTAACCGCCTTCGATTCGGAAGGGGATTCGTTTGTAGAGGGGAAGGAAAAAGCCTGTCATCTAACGATAGAATACTACGATTCTGTTCATCAGTCGATTGTAGAAATTAATCGTCAGGAAGTTCCTCTGGAAAGCGACTGGTCAACCGCTCTGGCTGCCTCGATGGACGATATTAAGGTGAAGGAAACCGGAACGATAGGATTGTTGGATCCGGATAAATTGCTGGATAAAATGCCCGGTCGGGATAGAACAATCAAGGGTTTTTACATGCCGCAACCTTACGATCCGAATAAGATTCCCGTGATTATGGTTCATGGTTTGTGGTCGTCCCCGGTTACGTGGCTGGATATGTTCAATACGCTCCGAACGATTCCCGAAATTCGACGTAAATATCAATTTTGGTTTTATCTGTATCCCAACGGTCAGCCGTTTTGGGTTTCCGCGTCGCAATTCAGAAAAGACCTGGACGAAGTTCGGCATACGTTGGATCCCCATAATCGTCATCAGGTTTTTGATCAAATGATACTGGTCGGTCATTCGATGGGCGGTTTGATCGCAAAAATGCAAACGATCGACAGCGGGAATAACCTCTGGAACGTAGTCAGCGGTCAGCCGATAAATCAATTTACCGGGTCGTCAGAACTGAAACAAAATCTGAATGACTGGTTTTATTTTCATTATAATACGTCCATCCAAAGAATTATCTTCCTGTCGGTGCCGCATCAGGGAAGTCAGATGTCGAATTTTTCTACCCGGAGTTTGGGCAGAACGTTTATTCGTCAGGCCAGTACGGTTCAGGAATCGTTACAAGAACTGACCAAGTATAAAAATCAGGATTTACTGCAGGGTAATTTTCTTCAGGAAAATCAAACAGGCGTCGATTCGTTGTCTGCGGGTTCTCCGATGTTTGCTGCGATAAATCGTTGCGTAAATTCGCCTTACGTGGTTTATAACTCAATTATAGGACAGATAAAACCCGGATATTGGGATTCCAAAACTCTCCGCTCCGACGGCGTGGTGAATTACGATTCTTCCCATTTGCCTCAAGCGGAAAGCGAGGTGATTGTAGAAAGCGTGCATACCGAAATTACCCGAAATCCAGCGGCAATCATGGAAGTCGGGCGAATTTTATTGCATAATTCTACCGTGATTAGGTAGGTGAAAATCTAGGCGTTGGAGATAAAATCAGGTGGTAGAGACGACTGGTTTGGAATTGTTCTTAAAACGGGATTCCGAATGGGGCGCGTCCATAGGTTGATAATCGCAAACAAAGGTAATCGGCCCGACGGAAAAAGTTTTGTTGCTGTCTAATTCTACCGGCGTATTGGCGGGAATGAACTCGTCGTTTACCATCGTTCCGTTTCGGGAGTCTAAATCTGTCAAGTAAATTTTACCGTCTTTTAAGTCCAGACGGCAATGATTACGGCTGACGGTAAGATGGGAAATGCACAAATCCGCTTCCTGACCTCGTCCCAGTAAACAGGGCAAAGGAACGGATACGGTGCTTGTTGTAGTATTACCACTGATAACCTGCAAACGCGTCATGGACGGCGATTGTAACTGAAAACGATTCATAAAGGTAGGCTGTTTCGGAAGGAATATTACCGCTTATGTTTGCAATGCGATTATTTTTTATCGCGTGCAAAAATAAATGAAATTAATACTGACTGTTCACTTCCCTGTGAGTTGCTGTACTCTAATTGGCTGAGTTTTATGCTATGATTGACCATTCGACTTTTCACCGAAAAGCGTTATACTACGACTACGAGATTTTTCTTTTCCGATTCGTTTTGGTTTCGCCCTCCAGAATCAAACAACCTTTTGTTTTATCGATTGGGGTAAAATGAAACGACTGGGGTTTGTTATGCAAACCGGAAAAACTCAAGTGGAACCAGTATATACACGCTTTAATTTAAGGTGAAACGTGCAACGGATTATAATTTAAGCCGAAAAACTCAAACAAAACCGGGGTACACTGCTTTCTTCATGAAAACAACCGGAAGAATCCATTCGGATTGAGGCGGGGTGTTTGGGGTGAAAGATTTCTTTCTCAAACCAAACGGCTGTATTATACGCGAAACCCTAATAAATACAATAGCGGGATATTATAAAATTTTCAAATATTTTTGAAATATTTTGCAAACATTTACCTATATTATAGTTATAATCGTTAAAATCGGTATACAATTCGAGAAAAAAATACTTTTTTTATGATTTTGTATGAGTTTTACCGATTTTTGAACTATACTTACGTAATATTGTCAAAACGGTTTTACTATACTCCCCCGGACTATATACTGCAGGTAATAGGTGTATAACTGTACGTTAATAAACAAGGCAGGCTATGGCAGAAAGTCAATTTAATTTTATCGTCCAAACGGCAACGATGCTGTTTTTAATTCTCAATCCGTTGGGCAATATTCCTGCATACGTAGGGATTCTGCGGCTGTATTCACCGCGCGAATATCGGCATATTGTAATTCGGGAAATGTTTGCCGGATTGGGGATATTGCTGATATTTTTATTTTTCGGATCCAATATTTTATCGCTGCTTCATATTTCTACTATCGCCTTGTCGATAGCAGGAGGGATAATTTTGTTCATGGTAGCGTTGAAAATGGTTTTTAGTTCGACCGATTCTTCCGATGTAAAACGAACCAAAGAGCCGTTTTTGGTTCCTTTGGCGTTTCCGCTTTTCGCCGGGCCGTCTTCGATTACGATGGTAATTATTACCCGCGGTACTCCGGATGCTACCATGACGGGGCTGCTGGCAGCGGTTATAATCGCCTGGCTGCCAGCCGCTTTGATTTTATTCTCCGGTCGATTTATTGAAAAGATATTGGGGAACAAAGTTTTAGACGCTCTGGAATCGTTGATGGGATTTCTGCTGACCGTCGTCGCGGTACAAATGTTGATCAACGGATTCCAGATGGCGTTTCCGGGAATTGTTCACTGATTATAAAACGAATCTATTTTTGGAGCGTAAACGAACGAAGCGACATCGGTTTAAACGGAATCTTGACGGTTCCGTTTACGATGGAATAACGATCACCTGTTACGCAGTCTTGCAAAGTACCGGCCGGTAAATTATCAATCTGAACATCTGTACCCATCCAGGCTAAATTGCAAACCGCGTACCAGATTCGATCTTTTCCGGCGTCAATTTTCCGGACCCATTCCTGTCCGTATTTTTCTTTCTGAATTAACTGGCTTGGTAAAGCCGGCAGGGCTAAATAGGCTTGATTGAACGCTCTGACAAGATCGGGAAATCCATGCTGAAACGTGTTTCCGGTCAGATAGCCGAATTGGGTGGGGTCAGCTTTAGCGACGGCGGAAACTTCGGGCATGACGCAAAACGCGCCCGCTCGTTCGACGTCGGCGACGAAATACCCGGTCGGTTCAAAATCCTTGTCGTTTT
>CAYZMZ010000064.1:5771-10835 GCA_964479655.1 uncultured Planctomycetaceae bacterium | reverse complement strand
AGCTTGTCCTAACCATCGATCCCAATCCAATCCCTCGGGAACCGCTTCTTCGGGCAGATAGCATTCAATACCCGCAACACCGACTCCGCAATGAATTTCCTTCACCTGACCGATAACCCCAGACTGAACGACCGGAGCCATATATCCGTAATCCTGCATAACTCGCTGAGAACCGCTGGTACAAACGCGATTGTACTTGCGGGCGGCTTCGACAATCTGCTTGCCTTCCATTAAAGTAAGTGTCAGCGGCTTTTCGGAGTAAACGTCTTTACCTGCCTTGCAGCCGGCAATCGCGATACGTGTATGCCAATGATCGGGAGTAGCAATTGAAATGGCGTCCAACTCGGGTACTTCCAAAAGCTCTTCGTACATCTTAAACATACGGCAATCGGTATTGTTGTAATTGCGGTCAATGCGGGCTTTGGCTGCCTGAGCGTGAGCGTCGAAACAGTCGCAAACCGCGAAAAGGTTGAAGTCTTTATTGCCGCAATACTGACCGATATGAGAATTGCCTTGATTACCGTTTCCAATCAAAGCAACATTGATTCTTTCGTTGGGCGCAACGGAACCGTCTTTACCCAAAACAAAGCCGGGAACCAGCATCGGGGCGCAAATGCCCAAAGCTGTAGCAGATAAAAAACCACGGCGATTAACCGCAATACGTTGTTTCATAATAGAATTCCTTTACTCTATTAAATTAAATAGAAATAGGGGGGAGGGGAAGGAAAAAAACAGGAAGGATAGCCAGCAAATTCACTGTTTCCACTTGAGTTTTCCAAGACGGAGAATTTCATGGATAAAGCCTATCTTTTACAATATCATATAAACAAATGTTCTGCTGAATTAATTCGCTGTGTCAAAAAAAGAGACGGAGTAAAATTTTTAGCCCTTTGAATTTGAAAACAAGGAGAACAACTTCCGCTGAAATCTATCGGTTAAAATTTCAGCGGAAGCGAGCGTTCTCTTTTTCACGTATAAATCAACCTTGAACGGTAAACGCCTCCTGCCACAAATAACGCTTACAATCCAAAACCGAACTTATACGGTGTTCTCATACTGTTCGAGCTTCGTTTTTACTCGATAACAATTTTGACTTCACGACATAAACACAAAACGCAAGTTTTTATAATGTTGTGAAATTATATTTCGGGGAAAACTCAAGTGGAAGCAGTTTTTGCGGAATCCTTTCTTCGTACAGGACACGGGAAAAATTCCAAAAAATGAAATTGTCTTGAAATCAAATGTCCGAGATAAAATCATCGGTTCAACAAGACCTTTTCAATCGCTTGGCTGATCACGTAATCCATTATGCAACATAAACGCAAACTTTTCAATAGCTGTTGTTTGCTTATAACGACTGACTTGTTTTCAAAATGCGACATGCGGGGCTATTGCATCGTAATAAAATCAATGGTATAATAGACGTTGTGTTTCGGTATTGAATACGAATATTGCTATAATTCGTCCATTTTCATTCAATTTAAGACCATGAGAAGATATTCAGTTGCTGTCGTTGTTGATTCTTCCAGTACCTTTGCTCAAGGCGTGCTGCGCGGTATAACGCAGTATGTATTTGAAAACGGTCCATGGAATATCGCTTACGAAGAACGTTCTTTGGATAGCGTTGAACCGACTTGGTTAAAAAGATGGAAAGGCGACGGGATTATCATCCGAACGCGAACCGCTCAGACATCGCGTTTGGCAATAAAAAGGAACGTGAAAGTTGTCGATTTGGGCGAAGAGCCGTTACCCAATACCCCGATTATTGCTATCGATCATAAACAATGCGCAGATAAAGCGGCAGAATTTTTAGCGCAGCGTCAGTTCGGCAGTTTCGCCTACGTGGGTATAAAAGACCGCCCTTTTTCCCAATTTCGACATGACGAATTTATCCGTCAGATGGGTGCGAATACGCCCTCGTTTGAAATTCCGCTGACCTGTTTGAGAATCTCGCCGACAACAGCCAAAAGCTCTCTGGAACCGTGGCTAAAATCGCTGCCCAAACCGTGCGGTCTGATGGCCTGTAACGACTTGGCGGCTAATTTCGTGATTCAATCCTGCGTTCGCGCGAATATTATGGTACCCGATGAAATCGCGGTTATCGGCGTAGATAACGACGAAATTTACTGCAATATGTCTCCGGTTCCGCTAACCAGTATCGAGTTGGATACCCAGCGGATGGGGTGGGAAGCCGCCGCATTGCTGCATAAGTTGATGCTCGGACAAAAGCCGCCTGAGATCCCGTTTGCTATTACTCCGTTAAAAATTGTCGAGCGAGGTTCTACCGACTTTCTCGCCATAGACGATTTAACGGTTAAAAAGGCGTTGGTTATAATCCGCGACAGCGCATGCGATGGAATTACCGTTAAGCAGCTTACCGAAAAGATGGAAATTTCCAGACGGCATTTGGAGCGCCGCTTTGCCGCGGTATTAAAAACGTCTGTTTGCAATCAGATTATGCGCTATCAAATGGCGCGTGCGCTGGATTTAATTAAGGGAACGACGCTGACTTTAACCGCGATTGCTAAACGAGCTGGATTTAAGAACACTGCTCATTTCTGTACAGCATTCAAAAAATTCTATCATAAAACCCCCACCCAATTACGAGACGAATAGCCAGTCGATTTTCGCGGCACGCCCCCGAGGCGGGGTTCCCTATTCGGCTACCGCCGGTTGACAAAAAAAGGTTTGTCGTTGCAATTAAGCATATATGTTCGTTCAATGCGGTATTCAAAATCAGCAATATTACGGGCGGCAAATATCCCCCCCCAGCAGGACGTAAAACTACGCTGTATTTACCAAACGGGAACCGCCACGCAGTTAAGCTGTCAGCAAGTGCCCTGTTGGAAAGCGGGAGCAAGCTCCGCGCTCTCCATAACTCCCGTCGGAGTTTGATAGTATGCAAAAGGAAACTACGCTTCCGGATTGGAAGTCAACCGCTTAATTGTTCTTAAAGAAGACTTCCTGACCGCCTTCGTTAAAATAGCGGATGTCGGAATACTCAGGAGATACACCGAATTTGGAACGAATCAACACGTGTACATTTCCCGTCTTTTCCAAATCTATGATTTTATCTCTCATTTTGTTGTTCAGACAATCAGCTACGCCTGTTTCGACTTCAACTTGAATATTGTGAATCGTATCGGTATCGCTGGCTAAAATAAGCAGTCTGAGTACGTCTAACGCCATGTTTTCACAAGACTTGACGGTTCCGGAACCATGACAATAAGGACATTCCTGGAAAGAAGACCGTCCAACGCTGGGACGAATCCTCTGACGCGTCATTTCGATTAAACCAAACGGACTGGTTCGCATGATTTTCGTTCGCGCTCTGTCTCGCTTAACGGCATCCCGCAACGCGTGCTCAATATCGCGTCGATGTTTATCTTTGCGCATATCGATAAAATCGTTGACGATTACGCCGCCTAAATCGCGCAAACGCAACTGCCGGGCGATTTCCTTCGCTGCCTGCAGATTCATTTTATAGGCGGTTTCCTCTGCGTTGTCGTCCGCTCGGAAATTACCGCTGTTGACATCAATCGCAACCAGAGCTTCTGCCTGGTCTATTACAATCGATCCGCCCAAGGGCAACGGAACAATACGTTTTTGAATCTTTTCGATTTCTTTGTCTAAATCGAATTTGTGGAACAGCGGCTCTTTCCCATCGTAAAGCTGAATGCGGTCGGCGCATTTGGGCATAACTTGCTGAACAAAATCGTGAGCGCGTTCAAAGGCGGCTGGATCGTCGATTATTACCGAATCGAAATCAGACGAAAAAATATCGCGGATCGTTCGGATGATCATATCGGATTCTTCGTAAATGGCAACTGGACCGGGAATCTTTTTGATTCGCTTGGCGATATTCTTCCATAAACGCATTAAATAGGTTAAATCCCGGGCGAGTTCTTTTTTCATTCGGTCTGCTCCAGCAGTACGAACGATAAAACCTAATCCCTTGGGCGGATTTAATTCCAGCATGACATCGCGTAATTTGCGTCGAGTATCTTCGTCTTCGATTTTACGGGAAACACCGACCCGACCCATGGCAGGCATAAGTACCAGGTATCGACCGGGAATACTAATATAGGTAGACAGCGTCGGTCCCTTGGAGCCAAGTCCTTCTTTGATAACCTGAACCAGGATTTCATCGCCTCGATGGAGTACGTCTTGAATGGGCGGTTTTACACGCGGTCTGGCTCCGGGACGGGTATGACGTCCGCGCTCTTCTTCAAACGGAACGGATCCCTGCTTAAAATAAGACGGCTCCAAGTCGCTGACGTGCAAAAAACCGTTTCTGCCGACTCCAAAATCGATAAACGCCGCCTGAATACTCGGTTCCAGATTGACGACAACACCTTTGTAAATATTACCGACGTAATTTTCCTGACTGGTGTGCTCGATATACAATTCTTCCAGAGTTCCGTCTTCGATAATAGCAATTCGGCTTTCTTCTGGCTGAGAAACATTGATAAGCATTTCCTGCTTCATAGTAATAAAACCCTTTCCATGGGAAAATCGGCGAAAGATCGAATGGAGAATACTATCGTAAAACGAAACATCGTTTTATATTCGGCTTCCTGAATTTGTTCCCTCGACGGAGCTTTGACCTCACGAAATAACGTTAAAACAACCGTTTTATGAAATGTCGTGAAGTAATACTGGTTCCATTTGATTTTTTCCGGTTTGCATAACAAACCGCAGTCGTTTCATTTTGCCCCAATCAATAAAACAAGGGATTGTTTTATTCTGTTCGGGCGAAATCAAAACGACGTCAAGAGAAAAAATCAACTAGTCATAGTATAAAGTCCCTCGATATTATACTGAATGATTAATTATAGGGGGAAACTCAAGGAGCTTGAATAACGCAAGACTTATCGCGATTATTACCGGGGTTGTTGTACATTCTGTTGAATCGTAACAATCCAGGTAGTAAACGTATATACTGCGCCTTATCGCAATAGAGACAGCCGAGGGGAATTACGCCAACGCGCAGTCCAGCCGGGCACCGCAAAGCAAAGGAGTCAGTCCAGCAGTCGGTCCGTCGGTTTTCGGTACGGGGGTTAA
>CAYZMZ010000064.1:0-5761 GCA_964479655.1 uncultured Planctomycetaceae bacterium | reverse complement strand
TGCGTTTCGTTGGCCAGAAGCGTAAATCGGAGATAATTCTCGCTGATTAACGATTCGTCCTCAGAATCAGACGAGTTTAATTCTGAAACGGTACTATCATCGGGGCGGAACTGCGTAACGATACTGATTTCCAACAAAGCGGATTTAATATCTTTATCTGCACAACACAATTCTCCCGACTGAATTTTAGCGATTTTCTGTTGAATTTCCGCCCTTTTACCGGGGAAAATAGGAAATTGCCATGTATAGGAAACCGGACGGGCTTTTTTTCGCCCACATTCGGAAAGGTTTTCAGCTGAATGAAACCGCAACCCATTTGCGGAACAGGCGTTTAAGGAATCCTGCAATTCGACGGCATTGTATTCAATAGCCGTGTCCAATTCCATTATTTCGTTGAAACCCTCTACGCCCAGCGGCAACGCGCTGGGAAAACTGACCTTCGGCTTGGGATGAAATCCCTGACTCATCGCAACCTGAACGTGGGCGACTTTTAACAATCGCAGCAAATAGTTCATAAAATCTCGATGACCCAGAAATCGCAAATCTCCGTCTTTTTGAAATCGTAGTCTAACTCGATGACGAACCAAGGGCTCTTGATTGTTTTTGGAACAATTATCGTTATTTATCGAATCCATGGTTCTTCCTGTCTTGCGCGCCGTGCGAAAGACAGCACAAAATTGGTATATGGTTAATCGTTCCGTCTGCAGCAATCCCGCGCAAACGAAACGAAATTATCTTATTTTATACTGGTTCCAATTGACTTTTTCCGGTTTGTACAACAAACCGCAGTCGTTTCATTTCGCCCCAATCAATAGAATAAAGGGCTGTTTTATTCTGTTCGGGCGAAATCAAAACGACGTCAAGAGAAAAAATCAAGTAATCATAGTATAATTCTCTGTCATTATATTATATGATATTTTTTTGTAAAGGCGGGGAAAAGTGTTTTCCGCATATATTCACAAAAAAAATGTTTGTACTATGACTGCGCGATTTTTCTTCGTGACATCGTTTTTATTCATACGGCGGCGGAAATCAAAACGGCGGCGATAGAAAATTCAAGTAGTCATAGTATAAAATACGATTTTTTTGTAAAAAAGGGGAGTTAGGCTCTTGACGTGAGCATTAAATTTGATTATCTTATAGGTAGTCGGTAACATTGGTTTTCTATAATCCACCTTCAGCCAGATTTAAACACATAGCCATGAAACATCAAGTATTGTATTTTGCATTGTCGATGATATTGCTTCTTCTGCCGTCCGCTATTTCAACGGGATGGGGGCAGGAAAGTTTACCTAAACCGCGAGATATTTACGGGGAAGACTTCATAACCAAAGACGGCGTTCGTCTTGTGGGTACCTTTTATGCCTCGACAATCGGAAAAGACGCTGTTCCGGTTCTTATCATTCAAGACTGGAACGAAGACCGGCACTCGGTTCAACCGATGGCCATTGCGTTGCAGAAAATGGGCTGTGCTGTGTTGGCAATCGATGTCAGAGGACAAGGCGATAGCACTAAACAAATTGGACCCAATGGACAAGAAATTACACTCGATAAACTCAGAGTTACCCAAAAAGTCGCGGAAGACATGGTTAAAATCGATATTGAACTATTCCGAAAATACCTGATCAAACAAAATGATAACGGTACTCTCAATATTCAAAAGCTATGTTTGGTTGGAATCGGCTCGATGGGGTCTTATCTGGCAACGGCCTACGCCTCTATAGATGCCGCATGGGGAGCACTCGGTCAAGGGGGAGATGTAAAAGCGCTAGCTTTGATTTCTCCTCGATTGAAAAACGGGGTTTTGTCCTACAAAACAACATTTACGCCAGGCTTGAGAAACATCGCTACTTTTATCTGGTTTGGTAAAGATGACCCTGCTGCGGCTAACGATGCTAAATCAATTACCAATTTGTTTGGACAGCAGCGTCCCGGCGAAACCAAATTGAAGCCCGCAGACAGAACGCTCTTTTCTGTTGGATTGGATACAAAATTACAAGGACTAAAACTCTTGGGAACAGATGACCCTAAAATGGAAAAAAATCTGGAAAAGTTTATTGAAGTTAAGCTGCAGAACAAGGAAATTTTCTGGAAACAGAAAAACAAGGACTAATATTTATCGTGAATACCCGGATCGTTTTTTCGTTTATCGGTATCTGCCTGATCTTGTCGGGTTATCATGCGTGCGGTCAGAGTTCGCTTGAATCGGTTTCAAGCGAAGACGGTACGGCTATAGATTCATTGATCACCCAATTGGGCGATGCCGACTTTTTAGTTCGGGAAGACGCCCAGAAACAGCTGCTCAAATTGGGGATTGCTGCGCAGGGCAATCTTCAAAAAGCGTTATCACAAAACGATTTGGAAATTCATCGACGCGTTGTTTACCTGCTTCAAAGTATTCCTCAAACCTGGGAACAGGAATCCGATTCTCCCGAGTTAAAATCGTTTTTGATCCATTATAGACGCGGCGGCGTGCTATCCCGAATTTCTCTTTTGGACGTTTTGAATCGTCTGCCGTTTGACTTGCGTTTTTCTGCGTTGGACAGAATCATCAATCGGGAACAGGAAGACAGCAGTGCATGGCTAGCCGCTATTTCTGTTTGGTATTATCGACCGACCGATAATTCGTTGACTGAATTTGAACGTAAACTCCGGGTGTTATTAGACCGTCAAGAAAAAAAAGACGACTTAGCGGTTAAGACACTGCGTTTTTTGGTAGATTATCCTGCCGTAAGGGAAGATGCCAATACGTGGTTTGATCAGCAGTACGCCAATAAAGACCGGCTTTTTCAAGGACGTCCCAAATCCTCTATGATTGCCCGTTATATCGCGACGATTCTTACTGAATACGCTCGTCGGGAGACGGAAGCCGCTCTTACCCCCGACCAGCTTGCCGGAGCTTCAAAAATAGAATTTACGCCCATAACATGGGGACAAAACTCAAAGACCACCGTAAAAGTAGGAGATATTTCAAGCCGATACTCGCGTTCAGATAGACAAATAATCCCTATTTTAATTTCGTTAGGCCGCGAAAATGAATTTGCTGCGCAAGATCAATTTTTGTCGTCTTTGGCCTATATTCCTCTTTACGGACCGCTGTGCTTGCTGCATCGCGATAATACGTCCGCAGCCTCAGACTGGATTGTTTGGGAAACAAGCGGGGGAACAGGCAGTATAAATAGTCAGATTTTGTTCCGTATGTTTGCTGAAACTCTTCACGATCACGACTACGATCAGTTGGCGGCGGCTATTTTGTCCAAAGCCGATTCGCGCAAGATGAAAGACGACGATAAAAGCCGAATTCAGCTTTTTAAAGCTTGCAACGCCCAAAAAGAGGGGAAGACGGAAGCTCAATGGGAATACGTTCAAAAGGCTCTCCGCTTGGATTCTACCGAAGAAGATTCTATTATTATGCAATGGGAACTGTGCCAAATTCCGCCCGATAAATTAGATTTTGAAGGGATTACCGACGAAATCCGTAAAAAGCAGGAGGAGGCTCTTGACGCTCGTTTGCTCGAAATCGAAAAACTCATTCGTTCCGATGAATATGGTAACGACAAATACTATAATCAGTACGCTTGGCTAGCCGTCAAAACCAATAGAAATCTGGATAAAGCGTTAAATAATGGACTGTCAGCCGTTGAAAACAATCCGCAGTCTTCCGCCTGTTTAGATACCTTGGCTCATGTTTATGTTGCCCAAGGAGAGTTTGACAAGGCTATTGATTTGCAAAAGCAGGCTCTCGAACTGGATCCTGCGTCTTATTCGTTGTATAAAAATCTCCAGAATTTTATCAAATTAAAAGATTCGCATAATTCCGCAAACGAAAACAAGCCTAATTCAGATACCAGTACGCTCCATTGAGAATACTGGCAAAAATTAACCATAAAACTTGAGGAATAATCAATCCAGCTGCCAGACAACTCGTCTTTTTAAGCTGCCATCCCAGTAAAATCGTGGATAGCAACACAGCGATTATTATCGTCATGCTCATAAATAATTCATGCTGATAAAAAAACGCGGCTGTCCATAAAACTTCCAGCATCAAGGTTATCACAAATAGAAGAAAATCCGGAATAAACGCTTTCCCCGGCTTTGTTCGCCAAACAAGCCAGACCGCAACCGCTATTAAAGTATACAAAATCGTCCAAACGAGAGGGAAAATCCCGTTGGCAGGCGCAAAAAATGGATGATTCAAACGGGCAAACCAGTCGTTAAGTGAAGAATATACAAACAAGCCGCCTAGTCCGCTGGTAAGAAAACTAATCGCTAAAAAAAACAGTAATCCTATTCCTTGTTCTGACTTATTCATTTCGATTCCTCTTTTATACGGAGTATACTCGGATTTTTCCGATTTATGCGGTTCTATTCCAGCCGTTTGATTTCGCCGCAGTATAAAAAACTCTCCGGTTTTATCAATTAAGGCGAAATGAAATGGCTGTTTTATGATAATATAAGCCGGGAAATTTCAAGTGGAAGCAGTATAAAAGCGGAAATCAAAAGGCGGCGAGGAAAAATCGCAGCTTACTGTATAGATTCTAGTTTATGGGGCAACATAGGCATAAAAAAGCCTGACTCCGTACCGAAGTCAGGCTGAAATTATATGAATTTCAATTTGCTTGAACTTCTCCTAACTTGAAATAGGGAAGTCCAAGGGGTTGCTTTTCTCCCGTTCGCATTATAAACTCGTTGCCGAGGTTGAAGACGTATCCGTCGATTCACCGGTAACATAGTTAAACACAGAAACCTTGGGAATATAGGAGAATAACGGAACGCAGGTAATACGAACATAACGTCGATCTGCAGAAACCACCGCCTGGGCCATCAGGTTGGTACCTGTCGGCAGAGTAATGATTTCGGGCTGATAACCGACCGCTCCGCCGCGATAGAACGGATAGACTTCCGCAGCCGCAACCGCTCCCGCGTCTACATCGGCGTTGACGAATCCCTTAATATTTTGCATGGCGGCTGGATCAAAGGCCTGAGCCAGCTGCTGAGCTAGAACCGCTTTGGACACTTGGTTCTGAACCGCGTTGGCTAAGGTTTGTTCGGACGCCATCGCATTGCGCCGACCGTCTGCCAAGGCAAACATCATTCCCGCCTGATCGTCGGTTAGTTGAACGTATCCTACCGTCGGTTTTTTACCCTTGCCGGAATTGAGTTCGTCGGCACTTACGTGAGCAAATAACTCGATTTTTACTTTGCCGCCAACAACTTCACCCCAAACTTTTTTCACCAATAGACGGTAATCGCCGTTGAAACCTCGGGGGCAAACGTACGTTTCGGACATTGTATTGGTCTGCTTACCCATTTGACCTGCATGGGCATCGCCCAAAAACAGACCGCCGGCAGGCGTTTGGACGTTTTGCATTGAGCAAACCGTTCCACCGGGTTCTTCAACAGCAATATCAATATCCGCATTGCCTGTCCAAGAAACACGAATCATACAATCGCGTTTCTTCGCTTCGTCTATTTGCTTCTGGAACTGATTGGCTAGCTGAACTTTTCCGCTTTTCTTATAATCAGCAACGATGCTGTTAGCCATATCATTGGCTTTATCATACAGATATTGCTTATCTGTAGGCCAAGCCAAAGATAAAATTCCCAGCGACGCCCACTGTTTGGCTTCCAGATTATTGGTAATAGAAGCTATCGGCAAGGCACGTTCGTATGGTTCCGATAAATCAGGATTGTTTTTCGCGACTTCACGAAATACTTTTAACGCTCGTTCATGCAACCCAATTCGTTGCATATAAACCCC
>CAYZMZ010000063.1:9415-11060 GCA_964479655.1 uncultured Planctomycetaceae bacterium | reverse complement strand
GGTTATGGAGGAAAATGTCTTCTCCATAACCCCGGACTTTAGTCCGGGGCTGAACGTATCTCTATTATAATTATCAGCCCGCGCCGTTAGGCGGCGGGGTGAGATTCAACGGAAACACCGCCAATGTCTGCAACATTCAATATTTTATTTTTGCGGACAAGGACAACCACGCTCCCAATTGTATTGCCATCCAACGTGGCAGTCAAAATCAACACGATTCACTCAATCACGATCCGCCGATTCAATATCCGCACCGGGGGGACTATTCCAGCTTCAAGGCCATCTGTTTTGCGCCTTGAATATCGAGCTTTCCGGTTCCTAAAATCGGAATAGAATCGACTTTAACAAACGCGTCCATGGCAGGAATCCAAATCGGCGGCAATCCCTTTTCGCGCATAGCGACTATAATTTCATCAGGCGTTTTTCCCTTTAAATCTGAATAGAGAACTATAACCTTTTCGCCCTTCTTTTCGTCTGGAATCGCGGTTGCGGTTACACAAATTGGTTCGTCTGGATCGCAGCCGATAATTTGAGCAATGGCGTTTTCAATGGCTTCATGCGGAACCATTTCCCCCCCGATTTTGGAAAATCGGCTTAATCGACCGGTAATAAAAATGAAGCCGTCCTCGTCTATTTTGGCTAAATCCCCGGTACAGTACCAGCCGTCAACCAGAACCTCTGCGGTTTTTTCGGGCATGTTCATATATCCCTTCATGATATTACGTCCACGCGTCCACATCATTCCAACTTCATTTGCCCCCAGCACTTTACCGGTATCAACATCTCGAATTTCAACCGCCACACCAGGTACCGGCAAGCCGATAGAACCGTCTTTTCGCAAAATTTCCATCGGATGAACGCGGCGGCGTTCCAAAATATTAGCGGCAACAACCGGAGAGCACTCTGTACAACCGTATCCTTCCAAAGGACGCGCTCCGAACTTGGCTTCAAAGGCGTCGGCAACTTCAATCGGCATTCGTTCTGCGCCGGAAACCGGAATTTGCATCGTCGCAAAATCGTCAGGATCGCATTTGCGAATATACGTTCTGTAGAAAGTAGGCGTCGCCACCATAACAGTACAGCCGTATTTTTTGCACAATCTGCCAATCGCTTTCGGCTCCAGGGGCGTAAAATGATAGGTGCCTCGAACTTCAGTGGTAAGCATCGTCCAAATATTGCAGATATATCCAAACGCGTGAAAAGTCGGTAAAATACCCAAGAAAATATCCGGCCAGCCGATTCGTTCCAGATTCATGAACATATCTATATTAGCTGCGATATTGTCCTGAGAAAGCATAACGCCCTTGGGAACTCCGGTCGATCCGGACGTAAATACAACGGTAATAATATCGTCGGGAGAAATACTGTTGAGTCCGAAAAGCCAGTCTTCCATCCAGCAGGGCAAGTACGCTTCAATCGCTCCTTGGATTTTATCCATCAAAGACATTTTCTTGACTTCGTCTTCCAGAATAATCAATTCCGCGTTTAATCCCTTCAGATTGAGCTTGTCCAATACCTTCCGACTGGTAAGAATATGCTTAATACCCGCCGTTGCCAGGCATTTATTCATAACATCTGAAGAGACGGTATAGTTTAAGTTGACCGCAACTCGTTTATCTAACGTTAAAGCCGCGTTTACAACGGT
>CAYZMZ010000063.1:7845-9405 GCA_964479655.1 uncultured Planctomycetaceae bacterium | reverse complement strand
ATTACCGTCGGAGGCAATAACACTCCTACGTATTTTTCGTCGGGAGCTAAAATAACGCGGCGTAAAAAATGCCGAAATACCATTGAACCCATCAGTACTTTGCGACCGGTAAGCTCCTTGCCGCTGGAATCAGCGATTTTCATAATACCCGCTTGTTTATGGCAGGTCCGCAAAAACTTTCGTATTGGTATCATTGTTGATAGTAGGTGTAGTTTCAGTGTTTCGTTGCGGATTCGCGGCGTTAAACAGAGCCATATCATGTTCATGCTCCATTTCAAACCAGCGATTCTCCATCAACTTAATTGTTTGATATAATTCAAATCGGTCCTTAACATGCTCTATCGGCATTCCATATATCATTGTAACACGTTTTCGAGAAAAAGAAGGTACCTTCCACAAAAATTTTTGTCCATAATAAGAAAAGATACTTCCCCATAGCCCTCCCAGGTAAACCGGAACAACTACGGCGTCGGTATCTTTAAGGATTTTAACCGCTCCCGGCTGAAATGGCTGAATAACAAACCATCTTGCAATCGCCCCTTCGGGGAATATACCGACATTGTGCCCTTCCTGGAGCGTTTTTCTTGCATCTTTAACCGCATACACGGCTTCGCGCCCAACGCTAATCGGGATTCCTTGGAAAACATCGCATAAACGGTGCATAAAGGGACCTTTGGTAAAGGCGGACCAAATTATCATTCGCGGCTCGCCCGGCCAAAATACGCGGGCAAATAGCCCGTCTAAATAGCTTATATGATTGCAAATAAATAGCACCGGTCTGTCTTTCGGGACGTTTTCCTCGCCAATTATCTGTATTTTATAACGCATATTCAGAAATCCGCGCACTAACCAGTAAACACTGAATTTCAAATAGGCGAAAAAGAACAACACGAAAAATACGGGAATCGTACTAATTCCGCACCAAAACCAGACCGATCGCGCTGTTTGTCCCCCGTATACGGTTAGCAGGAAAAACAGAATCGGGGATAGCAGCATCGCGGTATTGCTGATAAAATTGCTTGAGGCGATAATTCGCCCTCGATTATCTTCCGGAGATCGGTCTTGAATAAAAGACATCAAAGGAATATCGTACATTCCTGCACAAATTCCCAATAAAATCAATAATCCAACGGCGTAATTATATCCTCCCAAACTGGCTGAAGGCACAAAACAAAGCCCTAAACAGCAAAAAAACATGCCAAAAACCGCCCAAGTGGGTAACTTCATGGAAATCTTGCCTCCCGAAATCCAGCCTGCCAAAACCGCGCCGCCGGCTATACCCAAGGTAAGCAATCCAAGGCATAAACTCGCCGCAAAACGCTGATCCATCGGCGCAAATTCCGGGAAAATATATTTATCGATGTTCAATTGCATCAAAGACGCTATTCCCCAATAAAACGCGCTGGCAAACGTTACCGCCCAAATCGCTCGATAGGAGAATAAAAATTTCATGTCTGAAATCGCCCCTCCAATCGGATTGTAGGGGAACTTCACA
This sequence comes from uncultured Planctomycetaceae bacterium, assembly GCA_964479655.1. Taxonomy (GTDB): domain Bacteria; phylum Planctomycetota; class Planctomycetia; order Pirellulales; family Thermoguttaceae; genus RUG11551. Next base: position 7,910 of record CAYZMZ010000063.1, on the reverse strand, counting down.
TCGGAATTTCCCTTTTTTAACGGGACGATAAACAGGCTGCTTATATATCCGAAAACCGCAACAGC
>CAYZMZ010000063.1:0-7835 GCA_964479655.1 uncultured Planctomycetaceae bacterium | reverse complement strand
ATCCAAAGATTGCTTTGTCCCGGAGCAGAGCAGGTTTTAAACAAGCCCTCTCCCTGAAATTCAGAGGTCAGCTGAAATAATACGCCGCCCGAAACCGTACCTAAAATACAGGCTGCCATGGTAGACATAGCAATCAACCCGTTGGCTGCGGGAATTTCTTCCTGTTTTACAATTTCTGGAATACTGCCGTATTTAGCGGGGCTAAAAAGCGTCGATTGCGTACCCATGCAGAACAAAACAACGAATAAAAACGGTAAATTACCGAAATACAACGCGGCAATCCCCGCAGACATAATCAATATTTCCGCTATTTTCGTTCCTTTGATGACCTGATCTTTGCGGAATCGATCACTTAAATATCCGGCGGGACCTACCATCAAAACAAACGGCAGAATAAAAATTTCCGCTCCTAAAAACAGGATTATTTTTTGAGATAATTCCTGAATCGAAGTACTTCCTTGTCCGCCTGACGCCCCTTGCAGCCAGCTCGGGAGCGTTTCCAGCCCCGATAAATAGCCTTGAAATGCAAATACGCCGATCGGAATCATCAGCCAGCGAAACATATTATCGTTAAAGGCACCCAAAAATTGAGTCGCCAAAAGAGCAAAAAAACTCACGCTTTTTAAGCCGGGACGTTCCGATTCTTGGGAAGGAGCTGAAGAATTTTCTATTTTTTCGGTAGGGGTCTTATTGATTTCCATTTGATTTTCGAGTATTATACTATGACAGCTTGATTTTTTCTATCAACATGGCTTCGATTTCGCCCTAAAAATCGAACGACGCTTTGTTTTATCGATTTAGGCGAAATGAAACGATTGCGGTATGATTATACTGTGACAGCTTGGTATTTTATCGACGCCGTTTTAATTTCGCCGTTGCAGGAATAAAACTTCCTGTTTTACGGATTAAAGCGAAATGAAACGGCTGTTTTAGGGTAATACAAGCCGGAAAATTTCAAGTGAAACCAGTATAAACAAACCGGAAAAACTCAAGTGGAACCGGGTATTATAAACAATAAATGTAAAATTTAAACAGGGCAAAACCCTGTCAGCTTGATTTTTCCTTTCCCGCTATCCCCGCAGTAAGACGAGGAAATTTCCCCCGTTCGCGTTGTCAAACGCCTGCTGTCGAAGCCAAAACCCGGAAAAATCAGACAAAAGTCCGTTTTGTAATTGAGGTTTTACATGGTTTTACAAAACAATTACAAAACTTTTACATTTGAATTATATTACAATATACCATATTATCGGTATTTTTACCATAGTTATTTCTGCCATTTTGGGGAAAATAGCTAAAAAATCCTTTTTAACTGTAAAACGGAGCGTCGCAAAATGAATAAATCTAATTTATCTGTCAAAATATCCTGTTTTGGAGGTAATTTTGCCGCTTGCCATTTCATAATATTTGAAAATGGCGAATGCGAGCCGTTACATGGTCATAATTTTTCGGCTGCTGTAACGGTTTCCGGTCCGCTCAATGAAGCGGGATACGTCATTGATTTCCTTTTGGTGGATCGGGAACTGAAGGCTTTACTTGAGGACTGGAACCAGCGGACGATTTTCGCGGTTCTCAATCCTAATGTTTCCATTCAGACGGTCGGCAACCAGGTCGAAGCAACCTATACTTCCCCCGATGGCAGCAAATTATACTGGTCATTGCCCAAACAGCACTGTGTTTTGCTGGATATTTCCAACGCAACAACAGAATTACTCGCTCAAACGATGGCAGAAAAACTGTGGAGTCGATTATCCGCAGCCGCTCCGTTGACCAAACTCAAATTGCGTCTGAGCGAACTTCAAGGTTCGTGCGCCCAATTCACCATTTATAGTCCCGATAAATAAAACCGAACCAGACGGCGACCGAACCCGGAAATTCCCTCTTACAAAACGCGGCGGGGATTTTCTGGATTGCAGTATAGTTTTCTGGATTGTAGTATTGTTTTGTATATGTTTTTCAGGAAAACGCCGCCGTATTGGTTACTGGAAATAATAACAAGTCTGTACAAAAGACTGTATTCTACAAGTAAGTGTTTTTATACAGGTTGATTAAAGTTCATCTATTACAGAACAAATGCGACTACTGACATTCCGATCAGCCATAGAGCGAACCAGCCTAATTTTCCCTGTTTTAGCCACCCGATAACCCAGTTCAAAGCAATAAGTCCTACGATAAAACTGATAACAAATCCAACCATCAGTTCTGAAATCGGCAGCGTTGATTCTGGATGTTTTATCATCTTTATAACATCCAGCAAGCCCGCTCCGGCGATTACTGGAATCGCCAGTAAAAACGAAAATGTTGCGGCGTTTTCCTGCTTCATTCCGGAAAATAACCCGCCTGAAATTGTCGAACCGCTTCGCGATAATCCCGGCAGTACGGCAACCGCCTGAAATAGTCCGACAATCAACGCCTGTCCCCATGAAATCTGCGATAAGTCCTGACTGTCCGATTCCCCAACGGACTGACTGGATTTTCTTCCCGCAAACCGCTGCGAGCAAATCAGTAATCCGGCGGTAACCAAAAACATCACCCCGATTAACGTCATGTTGGTCAATACTTCATCGCAGTATTTTTTTAGCAAAAGACCGGAAATAACTGCGGGAATCGTACCCAAAATCAAAAGAAAAATCAGCTTGAATTGGAGTTTCAACACGATATCAAGCAACGTTCGCCAGTAATAAACCAAAATCGATAGCAAAGTACCCAAATGGAGAATAATACTAACCGACAGAGAATCCGAAGGTAGCGCAAAATTAAAACGGCGCAAAATTACGCTCGCAACCTCCAAATGTCCCGAGGAACTAACAGGGAGAAATTCGGCAATTCCCTGAATTATTGCCAATATAATTATCTGTATCATGGTCTTAAAATAGTATTTTTGGTAAACAATCCGTTACGCAGTACATCTTGTTGAATTGTTAAGAGGTATTACTCGACGAATATAATAGGCGTATATAACATACGGCAAAAAGTTCCTCGATAAAAAGGAATTATACTATGATTACGTGATTTTTTCTTCTTGACGTCGTTTTGATTTCGCCTCCAGAATCAAATAATCGCATATTTTACCAATTAAGGCGAAATGAAATGACTGATTTTTGTTATGCAAACCGGAAAAAGTCAAGTGGAACCAGTATACCTTGCAAAACAACTTCAAACAATATATAAAATCGAACCAGTTTAACACGTAAAAACAAATAAAACAATAGCAAAATCAAAAAAATTATAAAAAAAGTTTGGGGAACCCCTTGCCAAATTTGAATAATATAGTATGATTTTGAAACTTGCCTGAATTGGCGTGGGAGATTCATCCCCCAAATCGGAATCGTGAGCGTTTGAACTGTTATTGGTTCTTGCAGAGAAATAACAAGCGAACGTTAAAAGTTAAAATTCCTACCTGGTTTTGAGAAATCAAACAACAAGTTATTCATGCCCTACTAACAAACATGATAAACTCGGGGAAGTCAGTACTTCGGAATTTTGGATTACCGAGAAGCCTAAAATAAGCAAATTAATAAAATTTTAATAAATTTTGGAGAATTTGCAGTCCAGACGGTTGACAGAAATAAAAAATACTGTATAGTCTGTCCCGTCTTTGTTAGTTTCAGACAAGCAGCCACCGGAAACTGTGGCGGCAGAAAGAAACGATCTTTGAAAATAGAGGAATCGAAAGCGTCAAACAACAGTTTGGTGCATATACGACTATAGAGCGTTACAGGAGATAAAATTGTGTCGAATGCAAATTTAGAAGTAATTCGAATCAGAATGGAAGCTTATGAAAGCGGCATTCTGGATCAAAGCGCGAACGAAATTATGGATACCGCCAAGCGCACCGGTTCAATAGTCAGAGGTCCGATTCCTCTACCTACACGTATCGAGCGATATACGGTTCTTTCCAGTCCGCACATACATAAAAAGTCACGGTTACAGTTCGAGATTCGAACTCATAAACGTCTGATAGACATTATTCAGGCAACGGCCAAGACGATTGAGGCGTTAAATAAAATCAGCCTCCCCGCTGGTGTAGATATCAAAATCAAAGCGACCAATCGCTAATTATACAATTACTGAGAGGTAAAGATGAACGGTATAGGACTTCTCGGCCAAAAGGTCGGAATGACGCAAGTGTACACGAAAACAGGACGTTCGGTTCCCGTAACTGTAATCGCCGCTGGACCGTGTCCGGTATTGCAATTAAAAACGAAGGAAACAGATTCCTACGAAGCGGTTCAATTAGGATATAAAAATAAGCCTCGCCGCTTGGCATCGCGTTCAGTACGTGGACATGTTGCTAACATTGAATCAAAGAGAGCTAAGGCAGCGCAGGCTGCTGGAGCTGAATTAAGCAAGAAGGCGAATTGTGAGCCTCAGACATTTGTTCGTGAATTTCGTGTTGCTACAACCGGAATGGAAGTCGGACAAGTTTTTGATGTAAACGTTTTCCAGGACGTTCCTTCAGTAGACGTAACTGCGGTTTGCAAAGGTCGTGGATATTCTGGAACGATGAAACGTCATAATTTTTCTGGTCAGCGTGCAACGCATGGTGTTAAAAAATGCCATCGACATGCTGGTTCAACTGGTTGCAGTTCATATCCGTCTCGAGTTCAGAAGGGCTTAAAAAGCTCCGGACAATACGGAAATGTTCAGTGTACCATCAGAAACATTCAGATTGTTAAGGCAGACAAGGAAAACAATCTCCTGTTGATATACGGGGCAGTTCCCGGACCCAACGGCGGATATGTTCAAGTATTTCCCAGTAACCGTTTGCCGAAATCGAAACCATTTCCTGACGAATTAGTGAATAATTCAGCTGAATAAATTACTTAGTGTAATTTTTAACAGCAGGAAACAAAACGTAAATATTGTACATTAAAGTTAATTTTTAATATTCGGACGAAAACAGAATCATCAATAGATAATTTCGTTCAGGTCCAATTAAGAAAAGTTGGTTGAATTATGGTTAGTATTCCCATAGTTGACAAGACCGGAAAACAGGTCGGACAATATGAGCTTGACACAACAGAAATTGCTGAAACAATCACCAAGCAACTTCTTCATGATGCGGTAGTTATGTATCAAAATAATCAGCGTCAGGGAAGTGTTAAGACAAAAGGTCGATCTGATGTTGCCGGCAGTAAGAAAAAGTTGTTTCGTCAAAAAGGTACGGGCAACGCTCGTGCAGGTATGCGTCGTACCAATGTAAGAGTTGGCGGCGGTTGCGCTTTTGCGATTGATAATCCTGATTGGAGCTATCGAATGAATCGTAAGGCCTTGAAAACAGCTACTCGTATGGCATTGCGAAGCAAAATTGACGATGGAGAGATCATCATTTTAGATGATTATGCTATCGACGCTCCCAAAACCAAGGACTTTGTTACAGTTCTGAAAAATGTTGGTTTGGATGGAGTTACGACATTGTTTGCAATTTCCGAGTACAATGAAAACATTTATAAGAGTGTTAGAAATGTTGCTTCTGCAAATGTTAAGCCCATTAAAGAAGTCAACGCTTTAGATATTCTTAAGCCGAAGCGAATGTTAATCACCAAGGCAGCTTTGGATGCTTTTCGTGGTAAAGTAGCGCAAGACAAAGCTAATTAAACTAAGGTGAACAGGTAACAATATGAAACACATACCAATGCAGACGAATTTGATTTTGGAACCCCACCAAATAATTCTCAGACCTTTGGTCACAGAAAAAGGGTACCATAAATCGGAAAGAGTTAATTCATACTCCTTTGAGGTCAACCCGTTAGCTACCAAAGAAGAAATCAAAGATGCTGTAGAAACGCTTTTTGAAGTCAAGGTAGACAAGGTTAATACCCAAAATCGTAAGGGTAAAGCCAAACGTACACGAGCCGGAGTTAAGTATACAAAAGACTGGAAAAAAGCGATTGTTATACTCAACAAAGAACATCGCATAGATTATTATTAATCGTCAGTTTTTCAGAATAAATATAATCGTCATCAAATAGCGAAATAAAGCGAGTTTAAGATGGGAATTATCAGATATAAATCAATTACCCCTGGTCGTCGTGGAGCCACAGTTAGTGATTTCAAAGATTTGACTCCGGGATACAAGCCGGAAAAATCGTTAATGATTCCGGCTAAAAAGACAGGTGGACGAAACAATCAGGGAGTAACCACTTCACGTTTCCGCGGCGGCGGGCATAAACAAGCCTATCGATTGATCGATTTTCGTCGTAATAAGTTTGGGATTCCGGCTGTTGTAGATTCCATTCAATATGATCCGAATCGTACAGCGAGAATTGCCTTGCTCAATTATGCAGACGGAGACAAACGATATATTATCGCTCCGAATGGTTTGAAAAAGGGCGATAAGGTTGTCAGCGGTCCTGGTTCAGCTCCTGATTTGGGGAATTGTCTTCCTCTTTCGGAAATTCCGTTAGGTGCCAGTATTCATAATATTGAAATGCAGCCTGGTAAAGGCGGAGCATTATGCCGAGCAGCGGGAATTTACGCAACGTTAGTTGCTCGTGATTCCGGCTGGGCGCAAATCAATTTGCCGTCTGGTGAAATTCGTCGTATTCCGGTCAGCTGCATGGCTGTAATCGGAATGACCAGTAATCCAGACCACATGAATATTGTGTTAGGTAAAGCAGGTCGTAAACGCTGGTTAGGTCGCAAGCCTCATAACCGTGGTACTGCGATGAACCCAATCGACCATCCGCACGGTGGTGGTGAAGGTCGTACCAAGGGTGGTCGTAACCCGGTATCTCCAACCGGTAAGCCAACCAAGGGCGGGCCGACCCGTAGTCGTCATAAAGCCAGTAACCGCGCTATCGTACGTCGTCGTCGTAGCCGTCGTTATGGAATTTTGAAACTGGTTAAATAATAAGGTTTCCTTTTTTACATTGAGTTTATAACATGAGTAGATCATTAAAAAAGGGTCCTTTTGTTGACCCGAAGTTGTACGGTAAGGTTGAAAAGCTCAACCAGACAAATACAAAGGATCCGATTAAAACATGGGCGCGAGCCTGTACAATCGTTCCAGAGTTTGTCGGTCATACCTTTATGGTACATAATGGCAAAATATTCTTCAAGGTTTTCGTAACCGAAGAAATGGTCGGACATAAATTAGGTGAGTTCGCTTTGACGCGAATCTTCCGTGGTCATGGTGGCAAGGGCAAGCGTTAATGTTTGTCTTGAAGCCTTACTGAAATAATAACGTATCAGTTGTATAGGTAATAGCATGTCATATAAAGCAATTCACAAATTTGCGCATATCAGCGCGCAGAAGGTTCGCCCGTTTGCGGATATAATCCGTAATCAGTACGCGCTAGAAGCGATGGATACGCTGAAGTACTATCCCAACCGTGGAGCACGGATGTTGGAAAAAGTTCTCAACAGTGCCATCCATAACGCTGAAGACCGTCGCGTAACAGATTTAACCGAATTGGTTATTTCTGATGTACGAGTAGACGGAGGTCCTCGTATGATCAAGCGTATGCGTCCGAAGGCTCGTGGTATGTCCGCGGTCATTACGAAGGAAATATCGCATATAAGCGTAACGCTTGATACGGAAGAATCATTAAATTAGAATCAAACATAGTAGAGATAATAACTCCAAGTTTATACCGGACGAGAGTCTAAAGAGATTTGAATTATGGGACAAAAAGTCAATCCTACGGGTTATCGCACGGGAGTTTTCCTGGGCTGGAAAAGTCGGTGGTACGCGTCGAAACGCGAATTTTCCGAAATTCTGGTAGAGGATTTCCGCATTCGAGAGTTTATCAAAACTCGCAAGAACAAGGCGGGACGTGTAATGTATCCGATGGTCTCTAAAATAGAGATCGAACGCACACGAGATGAAGTTA
>CAYZMZ010000062.1:0-11254 GCA_964479655.1 uncultured Planctomycetaceae bacterium | reverse complement strand
TAAAGAGAAACCTTTTTCAGCAATCCGTTTAAGTCGTTCGGGTTTTCAACAAACAGACTCATAAAGAATCCGGCTCCGTTGACCGCTCCGCACATACTTTCCTGTCCACCGTAGCCTGTCCGCCCGTATTTGAAAGCGTTAAAGGGGAACTGACGGCAGATTTGAGCCTGTTCGGGATTGGTAGATTCGATAGCCTGGGCGTAGGCTAAAATTCCCGATTTTACCACGGCGAACATGCAGCCATGAGTATGATACGCTTCGTAGGCCGCCTGCCCTGCTGCGGTTATTTGCTCTTCTGTCATCGGGATGTATTTCCAAGCTGTTTCTTCTTCTTTTTTACGGCGCGAGGTTCTGGAAGATCGTTTTAATTTGGGTTTATCCGAATCTTCGGTTTGCTGCGCGTTGACCGGAGCTATGGAGAGCAAGCCCAAACTCAGACCTGCAACGCCGGCTGCTATAACGTTTCGACGATTAATTGATTTTTGTGTCATTGATATTCCTCCTAAAAAATGAAATTAAATTCTATTGTAGCGGTATTTTTTAATTGGTAAATCCCGAAACGCATAAAAAATCAAAATATTTGTGGTATACATTGCTTTTATACGTCTGATTAGACAGATAATAATGATTTATTAAATTCGATAGATTAGATGAAATATTGCCGGAAAAAGCAGAATAATAGGATTCTTTTATATTATTTTGAAAATATTTTGTTTTTTTATGAATTTTAGGGGCTGGTAGATTGAACAAACTCGATTTTTCTACTATAATAGGATATAGGTAAAATTTTATTCAAATTGTTTATACGTAATAAAATAAAATGTTAGTACTGTCCCGAAAAGCTGGCGAACGAATTTTGATAGGCGATAATATAACTATCACCATAGTTCGTGTTGCCCAAGGATCGGTACGAATCGGGGTAGATGCCCCCATGAATCTAAATGTTGTTCGAGAGGAAGTAGTAGCCGGTGCCGCAGAAAATAATGAAGCTGCTTCCAAAAATACTCCAGAAAAGAAATAGAGGGAATTCATGGTATGCTTTTACTGTAACGCAGAAATGCCGGATGAAAACGGCGTTTGTCCCCAATGCGGTCGTCAAGCTCCTCGACGCGAGGAATCAGCTACCGGGGCGGTCGATTCGTCTGGTTCCGCTGAAACAACGGCGGCTGGCAACTATGCTTCCTCAAGCAATTCTGAAAAATCGGTGTTAGACAGCAAAACGTCTGAAAGTCCGGTATTTGAAGGTACGATGTCTAAAAATTCAGAATTTGAAAATTCTGCGCGGAAAAGCCCCTCGTTTGAAAAGCCCGCTGAAAATCAACCTTCCGATAACATGGTAGACGTTTCGCAGAGGTTAATCTGGCGATTCAGTATTTACGATTTGCTGGACGAGTTTGTACAGGCGATTATCTTGCTGGCGATTGCCGGTTTGATTGGATTTCTTCTGACGTATTTCAAAGCCGAGTTTATGCAGAAATATTCGCCTTGGGTTTGGGGTGCGCTGCTGACTGTTCCGATTCTGTATATTTCCTATCATTTCTTTAAGTTCTTATATCATAGAGTTACTCAAACTTACGAGCTGTGCCCCGATAAACTGTATTGTTCCGATGGCTTACTTGTACAAAAAACCAATACTTTACTTCTGTATTCCGTTCGAGGAATGAAACTGAAGCAGTTTATGGTTCAGTGTCTGTTTGGCTTGGGTAATATCCTGATTTATTCTCCCGATATAACCAGTAATCCCCTGAAAATCAGCGGTATTGGAGATATTGCCCGCCGGTTTAAGATTTTGGAGGCGTATCGTCAGCAGGCGTTGCACAATAGATGTTTTCATTCAACCAATGCGGATCTAATAGATACCAATGATCAAACGTATCATTGGCGTTACAGTGCCTTTGATTTAATCGACGAAACAATCTGGGGCGTGCTGATTACGATTGGATTTGTTCTTTTAGGCAAATTGATTGGTTCGGGCGACGACTGGAATAAATGGACAGGTACAAGTTTCGGTTGGGAAATTCGTTATTTGGTTCAGTTTGGGATTCCGGTGTTGTACTGGCTGACGCTGGGATACATCTACCTTCGCCGTAGTTTTCTCACTTCGTATCATTTATCTCCCACGGTATTAACCAAAAAATCAGGATTACTTTTTTATACCGAAGAAATCTTTGTGCTATACTACCTGAAAGATATTCAGCAGAGGCAGAATCTATGGCAGCGGCTAATCGGCGTTGGAGACGTAATCCTCTATTTGGATAGCATGTACGATATAAAAAGCGATTCGTCCGATTCCGACAATAGCTCCCCAGGCGGGGCAGATAAAAAGTCGGGAGAAGTAAGAGAGCGCAAAATTGTTATGCGCGGTCTAAAAAATCACCGCGATATATTCGACCAGATTATTCAATATCGTCAAAACGAGTTACAAAAATACTCAGGCGGTCCAACTTAGCAAGCCGGTTAGACGTACTGAACGGGTTAGAAGTATCAAGCGGGATAGATGTACGGAGCGGGTAAAAACCGCTCTGGGGTATTCAAGCCGATTTTGACGGAAGAAACACCGCGTGCTCCGAAATCGGGTGGACTTCCCCCCGCTTTGGAGAGTTTTCTGTTAATTAATCGACCTGCTTACCGTTGAACGGCGGGCTTTCCGTTTAATCCGGTCTACTTTTATCCAATCCGTCTGCTTTCGTTTGAAATTTTCCGGTTTGTATTTTCATAAATCAGCGGTTTCTTTCCGCTCTGAACAGTAAAACAAGACGATTTAGTTTTAATCAGGGGGGAACGAAACCCAAACGGCGTTTGGGAAAAAAGTTTACGTAGTTATTATATAAAATCAAGGAAAAAAAGACAAAATAGTAAATTTTCGTGTGGTATCTTGAAAAATCATGCGAATTTGGTATCTTATAGGTGTATCTACGCTTGATTTTTTCCCGAATCAATGTTATACTTATACTGGTTCCACTTGACTTTTTCCGGTTTGAATAACAAACCCCCGTCGTTTTATTTCGCCCCCCTCAATAAAACAAAGGGTTGTTTTATCCTGTTCGGGCAAAATCAAAACGACGTCAAGAGAAAAAATCAAGTAGTCAAAGTATAAACTGTTATAAATTGACGTACTGAAAAACAGATTGGTTTTCTCCGCCGGTATTGCGGTTGTAATAGTCGGCAGCCGCAGGATAAATACGCAGGAGAAACGCTGATCTAATTCAGGACAAGATATAGATTGACAAAAAGAATAGATAATACGTATAATCAATACATAGTACAATAGATGAATAATAATATGGATAATAAATTGCAGCTTCCCCGGATTGTTATTACCGGTATTGGACTGACAGCCCCCAACGGAAACAGTCTCTCTGAATTTCGACAGGCGTTGTTGGACGGAAAAAGCGGCGTTCAGAATTACGAAATCCGCTATTTTGGTAAAACTCTGGCGGGAATTTGTAATTTCGACGCGCAAAAATACCAAAAGAAAAAAGATATTCGCCGGGGAACCCGCGCGGGGTCTATCGGTATTTACTGCGCTCACGAAGCCATACAAAGCAGCGGAATAGATTGGGAAAATACAGATAAATCCCGCGTTGGCGTTTTTGTCGGTACAACAGAGCATGGCAACGTCGAAACGGAAAACGAAGTCTACAATATTAGTCAGTTCAATTACGACTGTTCTATTTGGACGCATCATCATAATCCGCGCACGGTAGCCAACAATCCGGCGGGAGAGGTAAATCTAAACATGGGAATTACCGGACCGCATGTATGTTTAGGGGCGGCGTGCGCGGCGGGTAATTACGGCTTGGTTTACGGCTGTCAAATGCTTCAGCTGAACGAATGCGATATGGCAATTTGCGGCGGCGTTTCAGAAAGTATCCATACGTTTGGAATCTTTGCCGGATTTAACAGTCAGGGAGCTTTGGCGCATCATACCGATCCGACCAAGGCCTCGCGTCCGTTTGATATAGACAGAACAGGAATTGTCGTATCGGAAGGCGGTTGTTTATTTACCGTTGAAAGACTGGATGACGCCTTGGCGCGCGGTGCGCATATTTTCGCCGAGGTAATCGGATACGCCAATAATACCGATGCTACGGATTTCGTTTTGCCTAATCCGCAGCGGCAAACGCAGTGCATAGAAATGGCAATCCAAAAAGCGGGAATAGAAAAGAATCAAATTGATATTGTTTCTACCCACGCAACCGGAACTTCCAGCGGCGATATTATGGAATGTCAGGGTTTGAGAACCGTATTTGAAAATTGCCCTCATGTTCGTTTTAACGGCACTAAAAGTTTTATCGGGCATTGTATGGGGGCGGCGGCCGCCTTGGAATTGGCGGGGAATATTCCGGCTTTTGACGACGGTATAATTCACCCAACTATCAACGTAGATAATTTAGACCCTCAATGCGATATTTTCGGACAAATTGTACTCAATAAGCCCGAAAAGCACGATAATATCCAGTATATACTTAACAATTCCTTTGGAATGTTGGGTATAAATTCGTCAGTAATTGTAAAAAAATGGGTATAACATCCGTTCGCGGCTCCGATTTTGAGGCGTTTTTTGGAGAAAAAAAGCAGAAATTCCTCCATAACCCGCCACTTTAGTGGCGGGCAGGAAAACGATCTAAAAAATGAATCCCGTTCGTCGAGTGTCGCTTTGCGGCACTCGACGAACGGGAGGAGCGGGAAAGGGCGTTTTTTTGCCCCGGACTGAAGTCCGGGGTTATCGAGATTGCCTTTTCCAAAGTTTGCCGCGGATTGAAATTACATCCCAATAATTTGAACGGTAAATCAGGCGTTTATACGAGGATTACGTGATTTTTCCCTGCAACGCCGTTTTGATTTCGCCCCCTGAATCGAAACAAGTCCTTTGTTTTACCGATTAGGACGAAATGAAACGGCTAAAGGGGCGTTTCATGTGAAACCCGTATAGTTTGATTTTTCCTATAAACCTTTAACCCCATAACCTTAAACAGCAAATGACCCCAGCATTAATTCGTGAAGCCGTTATCAATATTTTGGAAGATATTACTCCAGATGAAGATTTATCCGCCCTGAAAGATGACGTCGCTTTCCGAGAACAATTAGACCTTGATTCAATGGACTTTTTGGACATTGTAATGGAATTGCGCAAACGGTATCGTATTCAGATTCCCGAAGACGAATACACGCATTTAGCGTCGATGAATTCGACGGTAGAATATTTAACGCCTAAAATGGCGGATTTATAATTGATATTGTCAGCAGGGTGAAATTCCCTTCTTTCCTTAAGGCAGTATAATGTACGATACAATTATTATCGGAGCTGGAATGTCCGGTCTGGCAGCAGGAGTTCGCCTTGCTCATTACGACCAAAAGGTCTGTATTTTGGAGCGGCATTGTGTTGTCGGCGGGTTAAATTCCTATTATCGACAGCGGGGCAGAAACCTTGATGTTGGTCTTCACGCGATTACCAACTATCAGCCCAAAGGGGTCAGAAAAGGACCGCTGGGGCGATTATTGAAGCAGCTTCGATTGGCTTGGGACGAATTGGGCTTGATTCCTCAATCGGGGTCGTCAATTCGTTTTCCCGGTATTTCGTTGCGATTTAATAACGATTTTGCGCTTTTGGAATCGGAAGTTCATAAACAGTTTCCGCAGGAATCGGCAGGATTGCAAAAGCTGATCAGTTTACTGGTCAATTACGACGATTTAGGGCGAAACGAGCCGGTCAGTGCGCGAAAAGTGGTATCTGAATGTATTAAGTCGCCGCTTTTAACAGACATGTTGTTTTGTCCATTGATGTACTACGGTTCTGCTATGGAAGACGATATGGACTTTAATCAGTTCAGTATTATGTTCCGGTCTATCTTTCTGGAGGGTTTTGCCCGTCCTGTAGAAGGCGTTCGATTTTTGCTCAACAAGCTGGTTGACAAATATCGGGACAACGGCGGAGAATTACGGATGAAAGCCGGCGTGAAGCAGTTTCTAACCCGCAACGATCAGGTTCAGGGCGTTGAACTGGAAAACGGAGATATATTGGAGGCGAAACGGGTTCTGTCGTCGGCGGGATGGCGGGAAACGCTCCGTTTATGCAATTATCCGGAATCTTCAGAAAATCCGGCGGGTCAGCTGGCGTTTGTTGAAACAATTTCGGTCTTGGATAAATTTCCCAAGGAATTAGGGCATAAAGATACGATCGTTTTTTACAACGATTCGCCCCGGTTTACGTATCGGAAGCCGGAATCGCTTTGTGATTTGCGATCTGGCGTTATATGTTCACCGAATAATTTTCAGTATTCCAATCCGCTAAAAGAGGGCGTTGTACGAATTACCTCGCTGGCAAATTATTCACAATGGAATAATTTACCGCGAGATAAATACGCATTGGAAAAGTTGCGCTGGTATGACCGAATCGCTCAAAGTGCCGCCCGATTTATTCCCGATTTCCGAGGCAGCGTTATAGATACAGATATGTTCACTCCAACGACAATTACCCGTTTTACCGGTCATGAAAACGGGGCGATTTACGGTGCTCCGCGCAAACAATATAGCGGACAAACGCCGTTAAAGAATTTGTTTGTCTGCGGTACGGACCAGGGAATGGTCGGAATAATAGGGTCTTTGGTTTCCGGTATTACTATCGCCAATCAATATTGTTTACGTTCCGATTATTTGGAATAACTATACCCGTGTTTTCTTTGCCCGAAACGGAAAAACATCGGTCAGAGAAAAAAGAAAGGAATATTTTATCATGCGAAAACTCACCGTTTTAATGCTGTCAATTTCGATGCTTTTTCTTGTCGGCTGCGGCGTTCGACCTGCCAAGCGGCTCAATGCCCCCAGCTATGATTCCTCGGCTATCGCTTCTGCGGCTATCAAGCAGTACGATAAAAACGGGAATGGAGTTGTCGATGGAGATGAATTGAAGGACGCGTTGTGTCTGAAAAGTGCCTTTCCTGAACTGACCAGCGTTTCGGCAACCGATATTACCAATCGGGTTAGAATGTGGAATGAAACTCGCATTGGATTGATGGACGCCAGCGTTAAAGTTACGAAAAAGGGAGCGCCGGTAGCCGATGCGGTCGTTAATGTAGCGTCTGAAGATTTTATGGGCGAGCCGAAAATTTCGTTTTCGACAACGACCAACGCCTCGGGGTTATCAACGCTCAGTTCTGCCAACACCGATGATTTACCGGGTATTAAATGCGGTTTTTATAAATTAGACGTATCGGTCAACGGCAAGACGTATCATTTTGGAATAGAAATATCCAAAGATTCCGCGTCTTTGAACGATGGCGTTGCTAATTTGGAATTAAAAGATCAGGATTAAAAAACTGAAAATATACTTGATGCCCCTTGAAATTTCCCGGCTTATATTATCATAAAACAGCCATAGTATAAAATAAACATTAAAGAATAACTATTTTGAGTTTTTCGGATTAGATACAATGTCAAAACGCAAACTGAATAATGCGAGAGTAATTCTAACCGGCGCGTCCAGCGGAATAGGCAGGGCGTTAGCTTTGGAACTGGGAAAATACGGTTGTCGAATGGTTTTATGCGCCCGACGGGAAGAACGTCTTAAAGAGCTTGCGGAGGAATTGCTGTCCGTTATGCCGGGCGGGGCGACCGAAGAAAACGCGCAGAAAATTCAGCTTGTTGTTGGAGACTTGACAAACGATACGACCCGTCAAGATGCGGTAGATAAGGCGAAAAACGTTTTCGGCGGCTTGGATATTCTTATCAACAACGCGGGCGTCGGCGCGTTTGGTTTGTTTGAAAACGCCGCCCCCGACCGATTGCTGCAGATTTTAGATGTCAATCTGGTGTCTTCCGTAGAAATGACGCGTTTGGCGTTGCCGCTGCTATTGGAATCGGGCGCGGATACGAGTTCGACAAAAACCAGACCGATAATTGTATTTACCAGTTCTATTATGGGAAAAGTCGGAGCACCGTACAGTTCGGAATATTCAGCGGCCAAATGCGGGATTCAGGGATTTTCTCAAGCGTTGCGGGCGGAACTGAAATCTAAAAATATCGACGTTTTAACGGTAAGTCCCGGTACAACGAAAACGGAATTTTTCGATTCGGTAATCGAAAAAACAGGCATGGCAAAATGGCCATCGCATACGCCTGTATCGCCCCAGTACGTGGCGCGTCGGGTGATAAACGCTATAAAAAAAGGAACTCATGAGTTAGTTCCCTATTTTTGGGGCGAGGTTTTATGTGTAATCAACCGTTTTTCTCCCCGATTGGTAGATTATATTATGTCCCGATACGTGTAAAACGGGAATCGGTATCTTGCCGCTGGAAATAACTGCGGGGCTTTGATTTTCAAATCACCGATTTATACTATGACTACTTGAAGCTTCCTCTTGACGCCGTTTTGATTTCGCCATAGTAGAAATATAAAACTCTTGGTTTTACAGATTAAGGCGAAATGAAACGACTGCTGTTTGTCATGCAAACAGGAAAAAGTCAAGTGGAACCAGTATAGAATACCGTTTGGGCGTATTTTTAACGTCCGATTTGTGTCCAACTACCGGAGTTGTGTTCAACTACCGGAGTTGTGTTCAACCAGAACGCGAAGATTTTTATTTTTATCCGCCGTAATAAATATAGTGAATACCGCGGACAAGTGCGTTTGCGTTCCCCCCTGATTGTAAAAAACGTCGGTATTTATTCTCTCATTGAGCGATAATCCAACCGAAAATTGCGCCTTGCGGTTGTCTTGGAACGGGGTATTGAGCAACATCAAAACGCCGTTGAAGAAAAAAATATCGTGGTTATAGAATAAATACCAAAAAATTTTCTTCCGGTCTATTTACAATAGGGGGGCTGTCTGATATAATACGGTCAATGAGATTGTATTTTCGTTTTCTAAAATAGAACGTTGGAGATAAAATTTATGTTTCGCAATCAATTGTTGGGCTTTTGCTCGCTCGTTTCGGTTTTGCTTTGCTTGGGCTGTCAGAAAGACGCTCAAAATTCAGCAGACGTAAAAACGCCGTCGGTAATTAACGTTCAAACCGCCAAAGCGATAGAACGCGATGTTCAGCTTTCCTCTGAATTTACGGGTAAAATTGTTGCGATTTCCTCGGTCGATATCGTTCCGCGAATACGCGGTTTTTTGGAAGCGATTACTTATACCGACGGAGCTATTGTCGAGCCGGGACAGCAACTGTTTAAAATTCAGGACTTCGATTATCAAATAGAAGTCGACAAAGCGAAGGCGGAACTGGCGTCGGCTCAGGCGCGGGAGGCGTCGGCAAAATCCACTTATTTGAGTGCGGTAAAAACCAATCAGCAAGTTCAAGGAACGGTTTCTGAAAACGATATTATTCAGTATAAATCTAAATGGGACGAAGCCAAGGCGAATGTATTTAATAATTTTGCCCAGTACAAATATCAACTTCGTCAGCTTTCGTATACCAAAATCTGTTCGCCGATTCACGGAAAGGTTTCCAAGGTGGCTTCGACGCCGGGAGATTTGCTTGACGGAACCGGACCCAATCCGCCGGTACTGTGTACGGTAACCAGCATGGATCCTATTTACGTTGAATTTGAAATTTCCGACCGATATTTTGATATGTCCATGGAAGCGGTTCAGAAAAAGCATGCTCAGCAACTTAAACAGGAAGAATCCAAAGAAATCAAGCAGACGACGAATTATCCGCCGTCTGAAGAAAAAGAACTGGCTGAGGCTGCTGGTTCTGCCTCGACTGACCCCAGTCCAGAAGCGGTGGACAGTAAACCGGAATCAGCTTTGGGAAGCAATATTCCTGTTGCGGACGGTAATTCAGCGGCGGACAGTAAACCGGAATTAGCTTTGGGAGGCAGTATTCCTGTTGCGGACGATAATTCAGCGGAAAAAGATAAAGCGGTTCAGCCCGAAACGGGAGCTGCGGAAAACGAATCGTCTTCTGCGACCGCTCCGGCGGCTAAATCGTCGGCGGGTACTTTGCCCCTGGTTTCGCCCGACCCAACGGCGGAAACACCGGTTTCTCCTGTGTCAGGCGTAAAGGATGATTCTTTGGAAGATACGCTTGCCAAGCCTTTTATTCCCAAGCCGGAAGACGTCGCTCCGTCTGCGGTTTTCCATGAAAATACCGCCTATATGAAGGGAGAAACCAAACTCAAAGAAGCGGAAATTCCCTTTGAATTGCAGCTTTCCGACGATCCGGAAGCCACGGTTTTTAGAGGTCAGCTGAATTACAACGATAACCGAATTGATACGGCGACCGGAACGATGACAATCCGCGGCGTGCTGGATAATCCCTCTTATCGACTGTATCCGGGGCATATTTGTACAGTTAAAATGAATACTCAATTAAAGAAAGGGGCGATAGTAATTCAAGAGCGCGCGATTTGTGTGGATTTAAGTTCGCATTTCGTTTGGGTGGTCAACGATAAAAACTGTGCGTCTAAAAGATATATTGAAGCGCAAAATTCGTTTGAAAACGGCACGTTGAGAATTATCGCTCCGTATCAGGAAAAAGAGGTAATTCGTCCCGATGGAACCAAAGAAATCGCTAAAACCGGATTGCAGGCAGGCGAAACGTATATTGTGGAAGGATTCCAAAAAGTCCGTGAAGGTTCGACGGTTAAGGCGGTTAAATAGGCTTTATACTACGACTGCTTGAATTTTTCTCTTGACGCCGTTTTGATTTCGCCCCATAAAACAGAATATCGCCCTTTTTATCCAACAGGGCGATTCTTTCAAAATGAAACGGCTAGAATAGGGGCGTATTAAATCGGGGAGATTTTCCCATTGGGTTTGATTTGCCTGCGTATTTGTGAATACAATCTGACTTTGTTTGCTTGTTTTCTAAAATAGCGTTTCTTGGCGAGAGAAATTCAAATTCAAGATATTAGCAATCACGTCAGCAGGGGTATTCATCAATTCTTTGGGTTCCATTTTGTGCAGTCCTCCCCCGTAAACGCGCCCATGAGAAATGAGTTTTTCAGTCGGAATACTATTTAATGCCTCCCAAGTTTTAATCCGAATTTTCGGGTCTTCCAATTTATGGGCAACTTCAGGAAGAGGATACAACATAAGGTAAACATTTGTAGCGATAGCATTCGATTCGTTAAGAATAAATCTAAACAGGTTTTTACGGGATTCCCCTCGCCCCATGTAAGGAACGACAAATGGCGAAGGAAGCCTCTTTTCCGTTGAATACCAAGGGGTTCTCCGGCTGCAAATATACCCTTGCGAAACCCCGCGGTTACGTCCCAAGAGTATATATTGAGCCATTTTGGGATATTT
>CAYZMZ010000061.1:5194-11257 GCA_964479655.1 uncultured Planctomycetaceae bacterium | reverse complement strand
CTGATTTATGAAAATATAAACCGGAAAAACTCAAGTGGAAGCAGTATACAGGACGTCTGTACCAGCTTATACAACAATCAAGCGGGACGTCGATATACAAAACGTAGACCGGTCCGCCGTCTGCTATCTTTTGGTTGATTATAATCAAATAAATTATTTCGTCCAGAGCCTTTTTACTGTCGACACTTGATTTTTCCTATCGACGCCGTTTTGATGCCGTTCCCCGTAAAAATAAAAACTCCCCCCGATATACCGGAATATGGCGAAAAGAAACGGCTGTTTCATAATCAAGACGTTTTTCGGGGAAGAAGGAATTTCTGACTTTCGTTTTCGATTTTGTCAGATAAATGAAAAATATTGTGGCGGAAAATAAAAAACTGTCGCTGATTGCAATGTATTATACTATGATTACTTGATTTTTCCTATCGACGCCGTTTTGATTTCGACGTTATCTGAATAAAATTTATCTGCTTTACCAAATAACGCGAAATGAAACGACTACATTATAGTAGTATAAACCGGGAAATTTCAAACAGAACCAGTATATTTATTAAAAATAATCGATAATAATTTTTATCTAATATTCGTGATTATAACGATTGTTAAATTCTGTCGCAAAAAACACTGTCATTTTACTTGACAAAAATTATTGATTCGATTACAATATAAGTAATCGGCGAATATCGTCGTTTGTTTGGAAAGTATGACCTGACGTAATCGTCTTGTGTAAAAATCACGTAGTCATAGTATAATTGTTCCCACCTCAAAATTGCAGGATTATTAACATGAAACAAATTATTTATTCTCTGTTCGGTTTAATACTGACCAGTACCGTGCTTTTAGCACAGCAAAGCGACTTGCAAACGCAGTCTTTTGAGCCGAATGCGATTGGACATGAGTTGATGGATTCCATTCTTCGTTTGGAATCCCAGCGAAATGTATTGGCTTTCCCGTCCACGCAACGCGGTATCGCAGAAGGAATTCCAGCTGATCAGGTTCCGATGCTGACCGATAATTCTGCGGGCGTTTGGGTTGGCGATGGCCGCGTTTGGGTTGGCGGTACTCCCGCTACGGTCGTCTATAAATTACAAAAGGAAATTAAACTCGACGAAATTCGATTTTTTACCTCCAATTCAGATCAAAGAGCGAATCAGGATTTTGAGGTTATTCTTTCCAATTCCAACGGAGATTCTTTGGTTTTGTCGTCCGGCGATAAAGTGCTCGGTAATAACAACGCTCCTTTCTTCACGACCATACCGGTAAAATCAGATAAGTGTTTTAATAGCGTAACGTTTCGTATTTGGAACTCTTACGGAGCCTCCGCCGGGTCTCCCGCTAAAGCGCAAAGCCGCGCACGCGATTGGTGTTCTGTCGTCGAGTTGCAGGCGTTAGCTGATTTTAACGACCCGCGTTTATTTGCCAACGAACAGGAACGACGGGAATGGCTTGCCATGCACGATGCGGCAATTGAGGCCGCTAAAGAAGCCGCTCGAATCGACAAGCTCAATGCGATTACTCGCGGGGCGGCTGGTTCGATTCCCGCTTTTAAGCGCGGCTTGGAAGACCTGTATAATACTTATCCCGAAAAATACAATAAAACGCAATTTAAGCAGGAGTTTGAATCTATTTCAAAGCAGCTGGACGAGTTCCTTGTTAATTACAACGAAAAGGACAACGCGGCTGTCGATAAACTCAACGCGGTTTTAGATCAGTATGAATCACTTCGGCGGAAAGTTCTGCTTTCCAACCCGTTGTTAGACGATTTTAGCGAATTGATGATTGTTCGTCGAAGTTATAAATCGCCTCGAATGGGTTTGCCGTGTAACTGGGAAAGTAATTCGTCCCTGCCCAAGGGCGGTTTTGACGACGCAATTGTAACCATTCCGGTTAAAAGCGATTCTACTACGTTGAACCCGTCCCAAATTAAAATGGTTTTTAAGCCGAAAAAGCCCTATTTTGTGGGCGATGTCGATTTGAACTGGGACGCCGATAAAATCCTGTTTTCCTCCGTTGGAGAAAATAACCGATGGCAAGTATTTGAATATAATCTGGACGGCAAGTCTGAACCGAAAGACTTAACTTGCGAACAGCCCGATGTCGACAGTTACGACGCCTGCTATCTTCCCGATGGTAGAATTGCGTATACCGCCACTTCAATTATGGCGGGCGTTCCTTGCGTGTACGGTTCTTCACATATTGCAACCCTGTTTTTAATGAATGCGGACGGGTCGGCTAAACGCCAGTTGGCCTTTGACCAGGAACATTCATGGAATCCCTCCGTTTTGAATAACGGACAAATTTTATACGAACGCTGGGAATATACAGACTTACCGCATAGCAATTCCCGTCAGTTGTTTCATTGTAATCCCGATGGAACCGGGCAGTTGTCGTACTACAGCAGTAATTCGTACTGGCCTAATTCTCTGTGGAACTCACGCGCCATTCCGGGGCAATCGTCGATGATTGTATCCGTGATTACCGGTCATCATGATTCTCACCGAGCGGGCGAATTGTGTATTTTTGATCCCGCTTTGGGACGAAATGAGGCGGACGGCTGCATTCAGCGGATTCCCGGCTGGGGCAAGAAAGTCGTTCCGATTATCAAAGACGGACTGGTCGGAGCTTCCTGGCCCAAATTTTTGCACCCCTATCCGCTTTCTGAAAAATATTTTATCGTTTCCAGCAAGCCTACTCCCAGTTCTAAATGGGGCTTGTATCTGGTAGATGTTTTTGATAACATGACGTTGTTATATGAAGACAACGATTACGCCTTGCTGGAGCCGTTGCCTTTGCGCAAAAAAGACCGTCCGTACGCGATTCCAGACCGGGTGGATTTATCCAGTAAAGAAGCCGACGTTTATATTGCCGATGTTTACAACGGTCCCGGACTGAAAGACGTTCCACGCGGTACAATTAAGCAGTTGCGTTTATTCACCTATCATTTTTCGTATCAAAATATGGGCGGATTGATGGGGATTGTCGGAGTTGACGGTCCGTGGGATATAAAGGAAGTACTGGGAACGGTACCGGTTAATCCCGATGGTTCTGCCCGATTTAAGGTTCCGGCTAATACGCCGATTTCTCTTCAGCCGCTGGATGAATCCGGTCAAACGCTTCAGTTGATGCGTTCTTGGCTTACCGCCATGCCGGGAGAAATTTTGCAATGCAACGGCTGCCATGAAGACCAAAATCAGGCGGCTATTCCGAGAACGTCTACCGGATTCCGGGCGACTCCTGCCGAGATTACGCCCTGGTTTGGAGACAGACGCGGTTTTGCGTATCCCCGTGAAGTACAGCCGATTATCGATAAATACTGTTTAGCCTGTCATGACGGCAGCAAAGCAGACTGCAAAACCATTGATTTGCGGGGAGATGTCTTTGTACAGCAATATCATTCTATTCAGCCTGGACAAGGAACCGGGTATGTTAATCGAAACGCGCATTTTTCAGTCGGATATTATCATCTGCAAAAATACGTTCGACGTTCGGGTATAGAATCCGATATGCACTTGCTGGAGCCGAAGGAGTTTGCTTCGGATACGACCGAACTGGTTCAGCTGCTCCGTCAAGGTCATCACGGTGTTCGGCTTTCCGAACAGGGCTGGGATCGTTTGCTTACCTGGATAGATTTGAACTGTCCGTACCACGGAACGTGGGCTGAAGCAACTAAAAATCCCGGAACGCAGCGAAATCGACGTATTGAACTGGCTAAATTGTACGCCAATCTCGATCCGCACGATGCCGAGGCGATTATTAAAACGGATATAGAAACCGGTGATCCGATTATGCCGTCCGATCAGCTTCGTCAGCAAGACGAAAAATCGGCGGATAAAGTCGAAATTGCCGTGAATAATTTCACGCCGGAAACAAAATCAATTCAGTTGCCCAACGGCGATAAAATTGACTTCGTTCGTATCCCGGCAGGAAAATACACGGTAAACGGAAAGACCGTTACTGTCGATAAGCCGTATTGGATCAGTACCAAGGAAATTTCCAATGTCCAATTTAATCAGTTTAACCCCTTGCATGACAGTAGAGTAGAATCCAAGCATTGCTATCAGTTTGGGATTCATGGCTATCCGGTCAACAGACCCGAACAGCCTGTCTGCCGCGTTACGCAGCAGTCAGCCGAGGCGTTTTGCAACTGGCTTTCCAAGCAGAGCAACGTAAAAGCGACTTTGCCGACCGAATTTCAATGGGAATGGGCAGCCCGCGCCGGAGCGAATACCGATTTCTTCTACGGAGATATAAACGCCGATTTCGGCAAGTTTGCCAATTTATCGGACGCTTCGATGAGAGATTTCGCAACCAATCCCTATACGGTTAACGGAAAATACGGTAATATTCCTGAATTTGACGATTGGATTCCATCCGATAAACGTTTTAACGATGGACAAGTATTACCGATTCAGCCGGGATCGTATCAGCCTAACAGCTGGGGATTATACGATGTTCACGGCAACGTAGCCGAATGGACGCGTACGCTTGACGCGCAAGGCAAAGCGGTTGTCAAGGGCGGTTCGTGGTATGATCGTCCGTACCGTGCGGCCTTCGGTGCGTCTCGTTCCTACCCAACTTGGCAGCGCGTGTTTGACGTTGGTTTCCGAGTTGTGATTGAAGAATAAGCAGTCCGTTTCGGTATCCAAGCGATTGCCGAAAAAAGTCTAGCGGTTGTTCAGGGCGGTAGATATGCCGCCCCACAGGACAGGACTGGTCAGACGAAAAGAACGCCGCAGCGAAAAACGCTTTTATACTATGACTACGGATTTTTTCTTCTTGACATCGTTTTGGTTTCGCCCTTTAGAATCAAACAACCCTTGATAGATCGGGGCGAAATGAAACGACTGAGGTTTGCTATGCAAGCCGGAAAAAGTTAAGTGGAACCAATATAGAGCCATAAAATCGTTTTGAGAAAAAATACGTATGAATCGTTCCGGACAAAAGGGGTTGCCGTATCTGATCAATTTTGATACCGTGTCTATAACCCCTATTCTTCCTTTTCAAATTTCTCTCAGTTCGGGTTGACTTTTTATCAGATTATAGTATTATACGGGTACTGTTTGAGTTTTTCTGACCGTACCGTTATAAAGATATGGGATAAACTCAATTAAACAAGAATCCCCCCCTGTATAATTATGAACACCGTAATAAACTATATTGAAAAATACCGGGTCGTTCCGGTAATTGCTATTGAAAACGCCGAGACCGCCTTGCCGTTGGCAGACGCTTTGATTTCCGGCGGATTGCCGATAGCGGAAATCACCTTCCGAACCGCAGCGGCGGCGGAGGTAATCGAAACAATCGCGAAAATGCGTCCTGAATTGATGGTCGGAGCAGGAACTCTGCTCAATAAACAAAACGTAGAAGACGCGATCAAGGCAGGAGCTAAATTCGGCGTTGCGCCCGGCTGTAATCCAGATACGATTGACTTCGCTCAGGCAAACGGATTTCCCTTTATGCCCGGTGTTTGTACTCCCAGCTGCATTGAATGCGCGTTATCGATGGATTGCACAATGCTGAAATTCTTCCCCGCCGGGGCGATGGGCGGTGTAAAAATGCTCAAGGCGTTATACGGTCCCTATAAGCATACGGGAATCCGATTCATGCCAACGGGAGGAATTACCGCCGATAATTTGGCTGAATTTTTGTCTACTCCCGGCGTAGCGGCCTGCGGAGGAACCTGGATTGCAACCTCCGCCGATATTGCCGCCGGTAACTGGGACGTGATTACCCAACGCTGTAAACAGGTAGCTCAAATTGTTGCTGAATTAAACAAATAAGATATAAGATAACCGTATAAATGAGTTCCTCTTTCCATTCTGACGATTCCGGCAGACTGCCTCATGCGTGGCTGCCGCAACCTTGGGACCCCGGTACGGCGGGCGTTATTTCGGAAAGATCGCATTTAATTGATTTGATTCCCCTGTACAGAACGCAACTGATACGTTATTTTCTGTTTTGGGGAATTATCGTCGGATTAACTTTGGTGTTGGGAATCGGGGTCGTTCCGTTTCTCAACTCGCTTAAACTGCCGGTACCCCAGTTGATTAAGCTGGAACCGGG
>CAYZMZ010000061.1:0-5184 GCA_964479655.1 uncultured Planctomycetaceae bacterium | reverse complement strand
GGGATCGTTTTCTACCTGGCTGGGAACGATTTTACTCTTTTTGACGGCGGTAATTAGCTATCTGGCCTACAGCGTTAGACGGCAAAAGCCCAACGTTTCGTCAAAAGGACGAATTTTACTGGTTGCCATGCTGTGCTTTTTGTACATGAGTTTGGACAAAACGGCGGATTGCGAAAAGTCTATCGCTGAATGTATCGCCTTTTTTTCGGGCGATTCAATTGAAGGTATCAGCCTGCTGTTTTGGCAAACGGTCGTTTACGGAGCGATTTTGCTCTGTCTGGTTTCTCAAATTCTGTTTGAATTTAGCGGAACGATTGTATCGCAAACGGTTATTTTTTGCGGAGCGATTTTTTACGCGATTGCCTCCGGCTGCTGTTTTATTCCCGCCGAGAGCTGGAAAATCCCGATTCCGGTAATTCAGGTGGTAACCGGCGCGATTTTACTGGGTGATTTCTGCTTTTTCTGGGCGATGCTCAATTATACCCGCTTTGTTTTATTAGACGGTTTTGGGTTATTGGATAGCGGCTGGTCGATTGCGATGAACGATTATAAACGTCAGATGAGAAAAAGACCGCTGAAATCATCGGGCTATTCTGCCGGTTTGCTGGAAGAAGAAACAGAACAAAAAGCAACCGATGAAATAATATTACCCGAAAAATCAGAATCGGATAATTTAGAAAACGGTTTGGATTCTTCCCGCATAAATCTATTACCTCCTGAATTGACGGAAAAACAACCGCCGATAACAACGCTGGAATCTCCAATATATACAACTGAAACGCTGTCAACATCAACACCGGTATACGGATCGGGCGTAAGTCAATATTCCATCAACTCAATAACCGCGCCGGTACAATCAGCCCCTGTACAATCAGTCCCTATACAATCAGCTCCTATACAATCAGTCCCGGTTTCTTCGACCGGTGCGCCGATTTCTTCCAGCAGAACAGTCCCTCCCAAGCCTGCCGCGCCTGCGGTTCCTCCGGTTTCCGCTGCGCCGACGCCGTTGGAAGTTCAGCAAGAGTTTATTCGCGTGGAAGCGCAAATAAAACGCAAGCTGACGCATGAAGAAAAAAAGTCGGTTATCCGCCGGATGCTTAAGCAACGCAAAAATTCGGTGTAGATTTACGCAACGCACGAACCTGAACGCCTGCCGCGCGGCTTCTTATTGCAATGCCTCCATCAATTCCGCTTTGGCTTTGGGAATTGCCTTTGTCGGATTTTCTTTTCCTTCGTATTCAATGGAAATATATCCATTGAAATTTGCCTGACGGAGAATTTCAACAATCCGTTTGTAATCCAAGTCTATTGAGTACCAGGTTCCTCCTCCATGATAGAATTTAGCGTGTACAAAACAAGCGTTTTTCGCTAATACCGCCATTTGATCATATCGGTCGTCATCGAGTAAATTTCCGACGTCTAAAATGACCTTTAACCAGTCCGAACGGACGGCGTTAATGATTTTAATTGCCCCTTCCGCCCGGCGGGCTAATCCCCAGTGATTTTCCAATCCTAACACGACACCGCATTTTTCGGCAATCGGCAGGCATTTTTCCAGACTTTCGACAACCCAGGGAAAGGCGTCTTCTTCTTTGTAGCCGTCAATAGGCGGCTCAATTCCCTTGTGCGCCATTAAATCAGAAAAATCCTTGGACGTACCCCATCGTCCGGTGTTTACACGCAAAACGGGAATCCCCAAGGCGTAGGCGGTTTCTATGCCTGCAATAGTCGTATTGATGTTTTTCTGACGGAAAACCGGATCTGGGTCTACAAAACTTTGGTGTGTGGCGTAGCCGCACAGAGCGATTCCATTTAGAAAGGCGGTTCGTTTTAATTCTCGTAAATAGGCGGGGTTGGTTTGATAGGTTTGGAATAACTGACCGCCGCCGGGAATTGCAGACGAGGTGATTCTTCCCGCTTTGGGATTGAGATACATTTGTTTTTCAAGGATTTCCAATCCTGTAAAGCCCATTTCAGCCGCCCATTGAACGCAGTTTTCCATGGTTGAATTGGGCGAGTTCCAAAATGAATAAGAGGAAACCGAAAGCGGATTGGTTCTCTTATAAGCTGTTGGGGATTGCGCCGCAGACGGTTCTGCGTTTAGGACGGTTCCGGAAGATAAACCAGCGATAGCCGCGATACCGGCGACCGAAAAATTCTTTATGGCGTTGCGTCGATTCATTGTATTCGCTCCTATTGATTTTAGGTAGACGTTTTTTTAAGGGGAATGGAGACACTGCTTTTTTCTATTATAATCGCAATTAGAATAAAAGTCCATAGAGTCGAATAAAAAAGGATTTTTAGGTATACCGCCATTCTTCCCCGGCTTGTTCGATTCGATTTCCGTACTATAATTCGGATTGCTGTCGCCCGCGATTGTCGCGCCGAGGCGGTATTTTTTATACTATGACTACATGATTTTTTCTACATGACGTCGTTTTAATTTTGCCTCTGGAATCAAATAACCCCTTATTTTACCGATTAAGGCGAAATGAAACGACTGATGTTTGTTTGGCAAACCGGAAAAAGTCAAGTAGAAACAGTTTACCTTTAACCCAATTCTGTTATGATGCAATATCCGCGCAGTAAAAAATATGATTCTTCCGCTTTACGGGCTAAAATTATGGGACCGAATCCGGTTAAATTGGAGGAGGAGTTGCTTCTCAATCATCGGATTCCCGCTAATTCCACCGTCTTAGACTTGGGCAGCGGTCAGGGTCTGACCTCGGTTTTTTTAGTTAAGGAATACGGATTTCGCGTATACGCCGCCGATTTATGGAGCGATCCGGCAGAGAATCGGCGTTTTTTTGATCAAATGGGGCTTACCGACGAGCAAATAACTCCCCTCAAAGCAGAGGCTACCGCGTTGCCCTTTGAAAACGATTTTTTCGATGCGGTCGTTAGTATCGATTCGTACAATTATTTCGGGCGAGATTCAGAATACTTGGATAAAAATCTGCTTCCGGTGGTTAAACCGGGCGGATTGATTTATATCGCGATTCCCGGTATGAAAAAAGACTGTCATGCTCAGTTGCCGCCCGAACTGTTGCTGTCGTGGACACCTGAACAGTTGGATTACATGCACGACGTTAAGTACTGGCGAGCGATGGTAAGCCGCAGTTCCGCTACGGTATTATCGGTAGAAGAAATGGAAAGCAACGACGAAGTATGGAACGATTGGCTGCAATGCGAAAACGAATATGCTATTGGAGACCGCAAATCCATGAATGCCGGCGCGGGAAAATACCTGAATTTTATAGCCATGATATTGCAAAAACAATGAGTGTAATTTCAATTCGCGGCGAATTTTGGAGAGTAAGGCGGGATGTATTCCGAATCCACAGTCGATTTTACGGGAAGGCACGCCCCCGTGCCGGGCAGGCGGTTCGGCTACCGCCGGTTGCCGAAATTTTGGTTGGCATAGTTCTGAGCTATTTTTACGGGAAGGCGCGAAGACACGAAGTTCACGAAGAATTGTAATTGCCGATTTTGAATACCGCTTGGGTTGTATTGCTCCCAACCGCATAGCGGTTGAATGTTCATAGCCGTGCGTGAAACACACGGAAAAGAGGGATAAAAAATGATAAATTTTTTATCCTTCATATTATATCATTGAGTGGAAAACCGAAGGATGTGTTATTCAATGTTTTTATAATGATAGTCTTTTCAAGATTTCTATTCTTGCCCCCCCTTGTCCGTTCCAGGGGCTATTGTTAAAACGCTGAAAAGGCTTGTTGTTGGTAAGCGATAAATACGCTTGAATTGCCTATCGAATTGATAACATAGCGTAACCAGTACGTGTATTATCGGAATCGGTTGCTGACGTTTGACCAAGTGAAATTGGTCCATAACCTGATATTCCTGTTCCATTTCCCAAGGAGATTGTAACCATGACTTCAGAGATAATTCCTGCCGAAAAGATGTTTGTCGATGAAGCTAAACAAATCGTCTTGCAAGGGCGTCAGCAGGCGAGCCAAGCATTAAATTCTGTTATTATTGAAACGTACTGGTTATTGGGAAAACGGATTGTTCAGCAGGAGCAGTGCGGAAAGAATCGTGCAGATTACGGCGCGTATTTGTTGAAACTATTGTCGGTAGAGTTAACTCGTACATTTGGCAAAGGTTTTACGGCAAGAGCACTTAGATATTTTCGTCAATTTTACGCAGTTTTTCCAGAAGAAAAGATATGGAACACGCGTGTTCCACATCTTTCTTGGTCTCATTTTCGTACCCTTTTACGAGTTGAAAACCAGGTTGCGCGGGACTGGTATTTGAAGGAAGCGCAGGAACAGGGTTGGAGCGTTCGGACTTTAGACCGAAATATATCATCTCAATACTATTTTCGACTGCTTGCATCACCTAATAAAAGTGCTGTTGTTCGGGAAATGGAAGAAAAGACCAGAGATTTTCAATATGACAAGCTGGAATTTATCAAAAATCCGGTTGTAGCAGAATTCCTTGGATTGGCCGCTAATACGGATTTTACGGAAACCAATCTGGAATCCTCAATTATTGAACACCTGCAAAAATTTCTCATGGAATTGGGGAAAGGATTCGCGTTTGTTTCCCGCCAAGAACATATCAGTACCGATGCGGGCGATTATTATATCGACCTGGTATTTTACAACTTCTTGTTAAAATGTTTTGTTCTGATTGACTTAAAAACTACGCGAATAACCCATCAGGACGTAGGCCAAATGGACATGTACGTCCGAATGTATGATAACCTTAAACGTTCGCAGGGCGATAATCCTACACTGGGAATTGTTCTTTGTTCCGAAACAAGTCAGGACATTGCCCGATATTCCGTTCTTCACGAAAATCCGCAGCTTTTTGCGTCAAAATACATGCTCTTTCTTCCGACAGAAGAAGAATTACGTCGAGAAATCGAACAACAAAAAGAGAATTTTCTTTTGCAACAGAATCAATGATAGGAAATCGCGCCTGGCGGTATTCAAAATCTGCGAAAACCCACGTATTCTGCGGACTATAAATTGAATGTTGCGGACGCTCTCCAAAGGGTTAAGCGGTTTTCAATATCTACCCTTATAATTCTTCTTCGTGAACTTCGTGCCTTTGCGCCTTCCCGTAAATTTCTTCCCCGTCCCCCCGCTAACCAACTTTTCGGCAACCAGCGGTAGCCGAATCGCCTCCCCGGCTCGGGGTTTAACGCTACGCGGTTGA
>CAYZMZ010000060.1:4231-11276 GCA_964479655.1 uncultured Planctomycetaceae bacterium | reverse complement strand
ACCGTTTACTACCAAACGAGAAACCTCTAAAGAGGTTAAGACTCCAGTCCCAAATCAAGCTGTATTCAAAATCAGCAATATTATCCCCGCCAATCAAAATTTCGGTAACCGGCGGTAGCCGAACCGCCTCCCCGGCTCGGGGGCGCGTCTTCCCGTAAAACTTGAGATTCACACTAATTTCGACCGCACGCGGTCTACATATACAGACTTGCAGATATAGAATATCAGATATTATTCATATAGAACAACGCCGCACAATGCGGCGTTGCATATAATTTATCGATGAGGAATCAATAGAATCGATTTTCCATGTTCAGGTAACCTGGATCAATCTTTCGCAATTCGTCAGCCAGTACCTCGATTGTATAATCGATCTGTTCGTCGGTATGCTCGGAAGTAATAAAGAATCGCAATCGAGCGGCGCTTTCTTCAACAGCCGGATACATAATAGGCTGAACGTTTACTCCGCGCCGGAACATGCCGTTGGACAGTTTCAAACTGTGAATCGAATTCCCTAAAATAATCGGAATAACCGGCGTTCCGGAACTGGTTCCGGTATTTAAGCCGAGTTTTTTCGCCTTTTCCAAGAATCGGGCGGCGTTATGCTGCAATCGAGCAACGCGCTGCGGTTCCTGCTTAAGCAATCGCAACGATGCCAGCGCGGCAGCCGTAGTCGGAGGATTTAGTCCAGCACTGAACACAAATCCAGGAGCTGTGTAGCGAAGGTACGTAATCAACTCGGAACAGCCGGAAATATAACCGCCGGTCGCTCCAAACGACTTGCTTAAGGTCCCCATCCAAATATCGACGTCGGCAGGATTGATTCCAAAATACTCGGAAACCCCGCGTCCGGTTTTACCCATCGTACCCATCGAATGGGCTTCGTCGATCATTAAAAGGGATTTGTACTTCTTCTTTATCGCGATTAATTCCGGAATCGGAGCAATATCGCCGTCCATGCTGTAAACGCCTTCAACGACAATAAGTACTCGATTGTACTCGCCGCGATAGCGAGACAGTAAATCGTCTGCCATTTTCCAGTTGTTGTGCTGGAACGGACGCCGACGGGCACCGGATAAAATCGCGCCCTCCA
This sequence comes from uncultured Planctomycetaceae bacterium, assembly GCA_964479655.1. Classification (GTDB taxonomy): domain Bacteria; phylum Planctomycetota; class Planctomycetia; order Pirellulales; family Thermoguttaceae; genus RUG11551. Next base: position 10,183 of record CAYZMZ010000060.1, on the reverse strand, counting down.
AAATACTGTTATGATCCAGCGCATCGTGGAGAATTAAATCGCCCGGTTTGAGCAAATGCCCGATAACACTTTCGTTGGTTGCGTGTCCGCCGAGCATAACAACCGTATCTTCGGTTCCGATAAAATCGGTAATCTCCTTTTCCAGCTGAATATGAATCGGCTTCTGTCCGGAAACCAGTCGGCTGGCGGATACACTGGTTCCATATTCAGCAGTAGCCTCTTGTACAGCTTTGATAACCGAGGGCGCGCCCGAAGTTCCGATATAGTTGTAGCTGGAGAAGCTGATATATTCCTTGCCGTCGATATGGGTTTTATCGTTGATAATACCCTCATGAACGGTAAAATAGGGGTTTCGCACTCCGGTTGTTTTCTGGATGTCAAAACTCTGCTGGAGTTTTTTCACCTCCGGCCATTCGGCAAACTTCCAGGCGGAATCGGGAATATTATCCAGATTGGTTTCGACTTCCTTTTTCCGCGGGTGAGTTCCGATATACTTTTTAATCGCCTCGACAACATCGTTTGCGGTAATCAGATTTTGAAGTTCTTCTTCCGGGAACCGTCCGCCAAAAGTTTCTTCCAAAGAGGCGAGAATTTCCATTCGTTCCAGAGAATCCAAGCCGATTTCCGTAATCGGGGTTTCCATGGTTAGAAATTCCGCTCTTTCACGAGCAACGGCCTTGACCTGCATCAAGACGATTTCCGCAACGCGTTTTGTATCGGTAGCATCGATTTGAGCCAGCAACTGTTCCTGTTTGGGAACCGGGGATTTGGAGGTAATCTTTTTGATAGCCGCCTTGCTGACTGCCGGTTCGGAAGTTGCGGAATCGGTAGTTTCCGCGCCTTCAGACCACGCATCGTCTGCGCGTTCTTTCGTCTGTTTTTTCGGACGGGCAGAGGTTGTTGTTAAACCCAATCCGTCTTTGAGAACATCCCACCGAGCTAATTCGGCCAGCGTTCCGTCAAGAAATTCCTGTCGGCAAACATGACGCTGAATTTTTCCGCTGGACGTTTTGGGAATTCCCCGCTGTTTCATCAAGACGATAACATCAATCGGTAATTCATGTTCGTTGGAAATAGCCTTGCGGATGGCGGTAAACAGTTCCGCGTCCGGGGCATCGTGTCGGCGTTCTACTTCCTGAAGTAAAACCAAGCGTTCTTTGCCGTCCTGATTGATAATAAACAAAGCGGCTTCGTCGCACAATTCAGGATGAGAATGAGCGCTGGTTTCTTCAACGTCTTGCGGGTAAATATTTACACCGTGTAAAATAATCAGGTCTTTTAAACGACCGGAAACAAACAGTTCCCCGTTATCTAAAAAGCCCAAATCTCCGGTTCGCATAAAGGGCGAATCGTGAGTATCGGCGGTTTCCGCGCGGAAAATTTCCTGCGTAACTTCCGGTTTGTTCAGATAGCCTTGAGCGACAGACGGGCTTTTAACCCAGATTTCGCCAATTTCGCCCTGCTTGCAGGTAACTTTCGTTTCGGGATTGACAATCAAAACGGTTTCGTCTGTTAGGCACTGACCGCTTCCAACCATCGTTCGGGCGTTGTCCGCCGTTCTTTCAACATGAACCGCCTTTCGTTTACCCAACATGTCGGAATCAAACGAACGGACTACCGGCTTTTCCTTTACAAACCCGCCGGTAACCAGCAACGTCGATTCAGCCAGTCCAAAACAGGGATAAAAGGCTTCACGGCGAAATCCGCAGGGACCGAATTTTTCGCAAAAAGCGTCAATCGTTTCCGCGCGAACTGGTTCTGCCCCGTTGAAGGCGACTTCCCATGAACTTAAATCCAGTTGTTCCATTTCAGCCGGCTTGACTTTGCGAATACATAAGTCGTAGGCAAAATTCGGACCGCCGCTGACCGTTCCTCCGAATCGAGTTATTGCCGACAGCCATCGAATCGGTCGCTGCAAGAAAGCCATTGGAGACATAATAATATTCGGACGTCCCACATAAATCGGCTGCAAAACGCCGCCGATTAAGCCCATATCGTGATAGGAGGGCAGCCAGAAAACGCCCAAACCGCTTCGGGAATTTTCAAAGGCGTAGGCAATCAAAGCGGAGTTGTGAATCAAATTAGCGTGATTCAAAACAACGCCTTTCGGAGTTCCGGTTGAACCAGAGGTATATTGTAAAAACGCCAACGTATCCGCATGAACATCGGGCATTTCCCATCTTTGATCCATGCCATCGCCCATAGAATCGGTAGTAAACCAATTCAGGGATTTTAAGAATGGTGTTTCGCCAATCAATTCGTTTACCAGCTCCATAACCGCGTCGGTCGTTAAAGCCGCCTTGGCGTTACAATCTTGAGCAATCGATTGAATGCGCAGCAAAGACCGATTTCTACGAGGCGGATAGACGGGAACGGCGGTTACGCCCGCATACAGGCAGCCAAAAAACGCGGCGATAAAATCCAATCCTGGCGGGAACAGCAACAACGCTTTTTCACCGGTCATATTATGTTCCTGGAACCAAGCACCGATTGCGCGGGCTTTTTGATCCAAGGTAAAATACGTCCATTCTACCAGTTCTGTTTCGCCGTCCTTTAAATAACCAAATGCAATTTCATCGGGTTGATGGCTGGCTCTGTGACGAAGTAAATCTACCAGTGTCGGAGGACCGAAAAATGAACCCGGTAAATGATCCATCGGAATCATGCGTTTTTTCTCTGCAGTTGCCATAATTGTAAAATTCTTCTAAAATACTTGTTATTTGCGTAATACCTGTAACGCTAAACTATATCGTCTTTATCGGGATATATCCAACCTTTGAATAATGGATAAATTAAAATATTTTATCAGGATATTTTTGTTAGTCCGTACAATCCATATATTTTTGTCGTCGTTCCTATTTTATCTATTTAAATATTTTGCCTTATTTTACCTTATCATCAGATTTTAACAAGGAAGGGAGAGGGGATACGAATTAATTTGATTCCGGGTATAATGGTCTGACAGCCGATTGAGTATAATTGCCCTGTAATCGGAATCAGGATTTTCCGATTCCTGCAAATCGGCTGGTTTTGCCGTTTTTTTATCCGCCATGACTTCCTTTGAAGATAGTTCCATCTACCGACTGCTTTTGAAATACTGCGTTCCTGCGATAATAGGAATGATGGTTCAGGGGCTTACCAATATCCTTTCAGGGATATTTTTAGGACAGGTTCTGGGATTCGAGGCGATGGCGGCGGTTCAATACGCGATGCCGTTTCAGTTGATTACCGTTGCCTTTGGAACGCTGGTTGGAATTGGCGCGTGCGCTCTGGTTTCCTTGAGATTGGGGCAGAAATCGCATCAAGGAGCCGAAGAGGTGCTTGGAAACGCGTTGACGCTGATTCTTTTGATAAGTACGACCGAAATAATTCTCCAGTTAATTTTTCTGACTCCGTTGTTGGAAATGTCTGGTGCCAGCGGAAAAGTATTAGAAATGGCGTGGATTTATACCTTTATTACGGTTGCCGGGTCTATTTTTGCCAATTTGGGATTTGGCTTTAATAACATTCTCCGGGCGGAAGGCAATCCGCATCAGGCGATGGTTTCGATGTTTGTCGTCGCTTTCATGTCGGTTTTTTTGAACTGGCTTTTTATCGTTTGGCTTCGCTGGGGAGCTATTGGAGCGGGGCTTGCCGTTGTTATTGCCCAATTTTGTCTTTGCGTTTGGGTACTTTGGTTTTTTACGACTAAAAAGAGTCTGCTTAAATTTCATTGGTCTACCTTGAAATTAAAAAGCCGAACGGTACTCCCCATTTTGAGAATCGGATTATCGCCCTGTATAATGCAGATTGCCGCTTGCGTTCAGGCGGCGGTACTGAACTTTCAGCTGAGTCATTTTGGCGGGGAAGATGCGATGGCAATTATGAGCGTAATAATTCGCGTGTCGCTGGTTGTTTTTATGGCTATGACAGGTCTATCTCAAGGGGCGCAGCCGATTATCGGCTATAATTACGGAGCGCAGCAATGGCGGCGAGTTCGTCAAACCTTGGGCGGAAGTATTGTCTTTGCGACGATTTTATCGACCCTCGGATTTATTATTATCGAACTGTTTCCCGGAGCGGTGATGCGGCTTTTTACACCCAGTAAAGACATGCACTTAATCCCTCAAGCGATTCCGGCTATCCGCCTTTGTTTACTGTTGATGGCAACTTCCGGCTATCAGATTGTATGCGTTTCGTATTTTCAGGCGATTGGAAAGCCGGCTATTTCCATCTGCCTTACTATTATGAGACGGTTGGTATTTTTAACCCCCATGCTGGTAATATTACCGTGGTTTTGGGGAATCAAGGGGATTTGGGCAGCTTACGCCATTGCAGACGCCTGCGCTGCGGTGGTTATCGCGGTTATTATCGCGTGGGAAATGGGACGACTTACCCATCAACCCGAATTACCCGAAATCAGCTCGGAAAAAACGCTCGTCCCGTTACCCGAAGAATTATATTGATTTTTTTACTATGACTACTTGAATTTTCTTCTTGACGTCGTTGGGGTTTCGCCCAATAAGTTGAGCAAAATCCTGGTTTTGCCGATCAGGGTGAAATCCAAACGACTGGTTTATGAAAATATAAACCGGAAAAAGTCAAGCGGAACCAGTATACTTTGAGAGGATTGTGCGATGAATTTATTAAGCGGGATGCTATCTGTTATCGATTCTTCTAACCTGTCAGAGGGGAAAATCGAGGTTGAAAAGGGGGCAAACGAGAATCCGGAGGAATTGCAAAAGTCGATTCTTCAATACAACCGGGCGCAAATCCGCGTTACGTTAATCGATAAAGCGGTCGATTTTTTCTACCTGCTGATTGCCGCGTTTGTGCTGGTCAAACCGCTGGACAGCTGGCTTGTATCGACAATTCCGGCAGAACAAAATGTATTTATTCGTTTGATTACGATTATCCTGACTTTCTTTTTGCTGCATGTTGTCGTTTCCTTCCCGATTGCTTATTACGGAGGCTTCGTTTTAGAGCATAAATTCGAGATGAGCCGTCAAACGTTTCGCGCCTGGCTGTTAAAACGAATTAAACAGTTGATACTAGTCGCGGTTATCGATACCGCTTACATGACAGGTCTATTTTTACTGATAACCTGTACAGGAATCTATTGGATTCCCCTGGCTGCGGGAATCTTTTTTATTCTCAGTATTGTATTCGGGATGCTGTTGCCGGTTTTGATTTTACCGCTGTTTTATAAAATCGAACCTCTGGAAGATAAAACGCTTTGCGACGGTTTACGGCGATTGACGGAAAACACCTCCCTGACCTTGGAAGGCGTTTATAAAATGGATTTATCTTCCGAAACCGTTAAAGCCAACGCGATGCTCGCCGGATTGGGAAAAACCCGACGGGTAATTTTAGGCGATACGCTTTTATCGAATTTTTCGCAAGACGAAATAGAAACGGTTTTTGCGCACGAAATCGGTCATCACGTTCATGCGCATTTATGGAAAATGATTCCCATCGGAATGGCGTTTTCGATTATCGCGTTTGCCATTTGCGATGTTCTAATACGTCTTTCCAGCGGAGTCAGTTTGGGTGATTTGGCGAACAGTTATTCTCTCAGCTCCGGTTTTGATTATTCGAGCTTGGCGGTTTGGATGATTATGCCGATCAAGTTTTTCTTTCTGCTGATTTTTAGTTTGTACGAACCGTTTTCCAATGCCATCAGCCGCCATTTTGAGCGGCAGGCGGACGCATACGCGCTTTCTCAATGCGGATCAGAGGCCTATATTCGCGCCTTCACCCGATTAGGAACGCTCAATAAAGCCGATCCCAATCCTCCCGCCTGGGAAGTATTCTGGTTTGAATCGCACCCGCCGATTGGAGAGCGGATTAAGATGGCTTCACTTGACTTTTCCCGGTTTGAATAGCAAACCTCAGTCGTTTCATTTCGCCCTGATCCGTAAAACGGCAAATATTTATTCCTCAGGGGGCGAAATCAAAACGACGTCAAGAGAA
>CAYZMZ010000060.1:0-4131 GCA_964479655.1 uncultured Planctomycetaceae bacterium | reverse complement strand
CAAGAAGGGGAAAACTGCTATTTCCTCATGCGGCGATTTTTGGTATAATACCGAACCATGAGTCATATAATTTGCGTAGTCAATCAGAAAGGGGGCGTTGGAAAAACGACCACCGCCGTTAATCTGGCAGCGTGTTTGGCCTGTTCAGACTGCTCTACCCTTTTAATTGATTTGGATCCTCAATGCAACGCGACCAGCGCATTGGGTGTTGAACCGCTGGAAAATCATCCGCTGGTTACCGGAAAACCGTGGAAGCAGTCGTTAATCAATACCGGCGTGGGACGATTAGACTTATTGCCCGGTACTCGGCGTTTGGCTGATATTGTGCAGTTAAACAACGAAGACCCGATTCAATCCCAGCGATTGCGCGATAATTTGGCTTATGGATTAAGTGTTTACGAATACGTGTTAATCGATTCCCCGCCCAGCGTCGGACCGCTTACTAAAACCGCGTTGATGGCCAGCGACGAAGTGCTTATGCCCGTTCAATGCGAGTTTTTCGCCATGGAAGGATTAACGCAAATGATTGAATTGATTCGGCAGGTACGAGATGACGAAAAAAGAAATTTACAGTTCGCCGGAATTGTCCTGACGATGGTAGATTATAACCTGGAACTTACCCGGGAAGTGGAAAACGATGTGCGCGATTTCTTTGGAGAAATCGTTTTTCAAACCGTTATTCCGCGGGATGTTACTCTGGCGGAGGCATCCAGTTTCGGGAAGTCCATTTTGGATTACGCGCCCCGCAGTCGGGCGGCAAGAGCCTATAGACAACTTTGCATGGAGGTAATGGATCGTGGCTAAGGAAAGAAGATTAGGTCGGGGATTGGAAGCGTTGCTGAACAAAGTTTCAGATGCCTCAACCGCCGCTGATAATATCGCTGTAACCAAACAGGACAGCGGTAAACAGTCGTTTACGCAGACAACAGAATCGGTACCCGCTGATTCGACTGTCAGTAATATACAGTCTAACATGTCTGAACAAAAAGACACAATTCATTATTTGGATATTAATCAGATCGATACCAATCCCTATCAGCCGCGGCTGGATTTTGACCCCGATGAAATCAACGAATTAGCCAAGAGTCTGTCTGAACACGGCTTGCTTCAGGCGACCGTTGTTCGACGCAAAGACGGCGGACGATACGAGCTGGTTTACGGCGAACGACGATTACGGGCCGCTTTACAAGTCGGCTGGCAGCAAATTCCCGCTTTAATTATCGAGGCGTCCGATAACGACATGGCGGAATTATCGCTGGTAGAAAATCTTCAGCGTAAAGACCTCAATGCGATGGAAAAAGCGATTTCTTTCCAGCGATATTTAGCAATACAAAAATGCACTCAAGAGGTACTGGCTAAACGTTTATGCCTGGATCGTTCTACTATTGCCAATTTAATTCGGTTGCTGGATTTGCCGGACGATATTCAAGCGGCGATTCGAGAGGATAAAATTTCCGCCGCGCATGCCCGCGCTTTGCTTCCGTTGGGAGAGCCGGACCTGCAGCGCGATTTTGTTAAGCGAATTGTAGAAGAAAGTTTATCCGCCCATCAGGTTGAACAAATGGTTCGTGATTTTATCAATCAGGAACATGATTCGCCCGATGTTTTACCGATTGGGAAAAAGCCAAAATCCAGTGCGCAGATTTCCGAGCTGGAACGCCTGATGATTGCCAACATGGGCATGAAGGTTAAACTCACCCAATCCTCCGGCGGACGGGGTAAAATTACGATTAATTTCAAAAATCATGAACAGTTTGAACGCCTTCACGCTATTCTTATGTCTGGCGATTATTCAGACGTAATAGAAAAGAAAACGCGTCGCGCCGCCTAAAATTTCTGATCAAAACCTATTTTCCCTCAAGCCATAGTCTAGCCGTCCTCGTTCGCCGTAATATACTGGTTCCACTGGATTTTTCCCGGTTTGCATAGCAAACCGCAGTCGTTTCATTTCGCCCTAATCGGTAAAACGAGGAGTTTTATTCGTACTATGGCGAAATCAAAACGGCGTCGATAGAAAAAAAACCGTAGTCATAGTATAAATATCGCAAACGGGGACGTCTGCGTTTCCCCGTCAATCGCCTCGATGCTCAAAACCGTTTCCCTGCGGCGTGGACGTGGACTATCTTGCCCCTCCATGATACGGTTGAACTATATTCTCAACCGCATAACGATTCCTATTTCTGTTTTCTACGCAGTTCCGCTTGATTTTGCGCTTGTACCCTGTTCGGAGTTCTTTTTTCTATGGCATACCATTTTAGGACGATTTTCTCCTTGTTTTTTGTAAAAAAAGGGAAAAATTTTTGAAAAAAGCTGTTCTTTTTTTATAATTTGTTGTATAATACAGATTGGTATTATATGCAATATATTACATACCGATTCAAAGGATTATGCAGGTTCCGCTTGCATTTCCCGAGGGTGTGGCTGCACGTTTAAGGCGTTTCGCATTGAGGTATTACCGGAAACAAGTCCGTTTGTCAGAAATAATTGCGAACTCAAAACGTCGTATAAAAAACGGGCAGTCAAAACAGAAAATCAATATTAGCAACCTTACTGGACGATATTTTTACTATGAGTAAATCCCATTCCATTTTTGCATTTTTCGTTGCGGTTCTATTAACCGCGTCCTCCGTTTCTTACGCCGACTTGGTGGGCTATTGGACTTTTAACGACAATACGTTAAACGACACTTCCGGAAACGGCTATTCAAACCCTGCCTTGGGTGGAACAAAACCTACCATTGTGTCGGGAGGCAAAGTTGATTACGCTCTTCAAGGTTCTGGAGGCGGAAAGTACAATTACAACGTTACCGCTGCAAATGTCAGTTCAGGAAATATGACCTTGGCATTCTGGGGAAACATGAACTCCTTGGCTGCTTGGAGCGATTACTTGGGTATATATGCAAACGGAGATATTCAATTTCAGCGTAACGCTAACAACGCCGTTAATATATAATATATACGGAGGAACCACCGATATTCTTACTTCGGTAAATATCGCCAGCAACTTCCATCATATCGCCTTGACGTGCGATTCTGAAACACAGACAGCCCGTTTATATGTCGATGGTACATCGGTTGGCGACGCTGTTGCTTGGACGAAAACCGATACGATTACCGCACTTACTTTTTGCGGAGCTTATAACGTGGGTAACCGCAACGGTACTGCGATAATAGACGAAATTCAATTCTACAACGCTCCGTTATCTGCCGATCAGGTGTCGTACCTTTACTCTAACCCGTCTTTGTACGCAGCGACAACGTACGAACGAACGGTTTCGGCTGACGGGAATTGGACCGATTCGGCGTGGACAGTGGGAACCCAAACAGATCAGCCATGGGCTAATTCCGCCGCCGTGGAACTATCGGCGACAGATACGCCGACTCTAACTGTCGATGCGGCGATTACAGCCAACTCGATTGATTTCGTTTCTGGCTCCATGACCGTTGCGGGAACGAATGCGATTACTCTCAACGGCGAAAAACGCATTGGCGTTACCACTGCGGAGGATACCGCTACGATTTCCGCCCCTTTAGCAACGGGATTCACCAAAACCGGGGCAGGAACACTCAGTATAACCAATACGGGTAACACGCTTACCGGCGGGATAGATATTACGGCGGGTACGATAACGGCTAACTCCGTGGCGGCGTTTTAGCGGGAGTCGGCATTACGCTCAACGGCGGTGCCCTAAACGTTTCCAGTGCAGGAACGGGTAATGCTTTTACCAACGCGATTACGGTAGGCGAGAACGGCGGAACGCTTACCACGGCTTCCGGTGATTACTGCTCTTTTGCCTCGCTGTCCGGTTCGGGAGATTTGGCAACCAGCGGTTATGTTAACATCAAAGGAACGGGCGGATATAGCGGCGCGCTTACTATCAATGACGGCTTTGTGCGGTTTGCGGCAGGCGCGGCGGGTGTTCTCAAGTCGGTAAATAATGGTAGTTATCTGAACATGGAAGGAAATGGAACGCTCCAAATAGGTCTGCTAAATGGCAGCAATAGCGATGGAGAAGTTTTTACTTTTGGAGGTAATACAACCACGGGGTATACTATCGAGTTGGGGACGAATACAACGTCCACCGATACAGCGACATACTCTGGTATTATTCGAGGCTCTTCAAAAGGCTCT
>CAYZMZ010000059.1:8847-11435 GCA_964479655.1 uncultured Planctomycetaceae bacterium | reverse complement strand
AATTGTCTGAACGCATTTTTGATGGAGCGATTCGGAAAACTCCGGCATGTCTTGTTTTACTTCCGATTGTAATTGTTCGATTATATCTTTCATGATTTGCTCTTGGATTCGATAAAAGTATTAGTCTATTCCCAAGGATTTTTTATGATTATACAAAATCTCTTTGGCTCGATGAAGCAACGCCTTTACGCTTTGCGGACTTTTTTGCATCGCGCGGGCGATTTCCTCAATACTGTTATTTTCAATGTATTTTAACCATAAAACCGTCCATTGAAGCGGCGTAACCAAGGATTTTATTTTTCTCCAAAGTTGTTGCGATACTTCAGCACGAATTATTTCCTCCGTATGACTTTCTCTCCGGTCAGGAATAATATTCAAGACGGAAAGTTCGGACGAATTATCCGCTTTAGACCAGCAAGCCGCGCTGTTTTTCTGATTTCGGAGCTGGGATAATCCCATCCGTGTACCGATAGTAAACAGCCAGGTTTCAAAGGCTTTGTTGCTGGAATAGGTAATATAGTCAAATTTGTCCAAATGGCAGTAGGCCCGTAAAAACGTTTCCTGAACCAGGTCTTCGGTTTCCAGTGAATTTTGTTCTGTGAATTTTTGCAAAAAAATCATTAGTCTTGTTTGGTAACGACGCATTAACTCATCGTATCCCGACGGATTTCCCGACAGGGTAAGTTTTACCAATTGAACGTCAGTACGAACCGAATAATTTTCCAATAGTTGCACAGGAAAAATGTATTGTATAAATTTTATACTATGACTACTTGATTTTTTCTCTTGACGTCGTTTTGATTTCGTCCCGAACAGAATAAAACAATCCTTTTGTTTTATTGATTAGGGCAAATGAAACGACTGCGGTTGTTATGCAAACCGAAAAATTTTAAGTGAAAACCAGTATAAAGCACGATTTTACGTCTATACCGGAAACAGAGCTTAAAAACGCTCAATACGCCAAGCTCGGTTTCATAAAACGCAGGGAATAACTGCCCCCGAATTGAATTACGGTTTCAATTCGGAGTTGTCAGTATATTATACCCCGTCTTTTTAGAAAAAGATACGGGGATTTTTTATTGAACTCCGGATTTTTTTGTCGGCTGGAAGCCAGCGTTCCCCGGATTTTTTGCGTTCCCGGGAAATCCGGATCGAACTTATCGGAGTCGATTTAGCTCGATTTTTGCCCAGTAGGGATTTTGTCGATCTCCTCGCGTACGAACGTCCTCAAGCATAGTTGGTAAATCCGGCTCGATGTATCCCGTTCCGATATTCATTTTTCTTCCGTTTACCATGACAATAATCTTCTTTTGAAAGTCAACGATTTGGGGATTAAGCCATAAAATCGCCCGTGCGGCGGCAGTTTGAATCGACATGCTAGCTTTTGCCCGAATTGTACAACCGACAGTAGAAGCAATCGTTCCTTTTGCCGGAGGCCAATTAACCGGGTCTGCGACCATCTTATCCGGAAAATCAAACAATTCCAAATGCCAGAAGAAATTATCGAATGTTCGCATGGTTTTACATTCAAATTTAGCGGGATAGAAATCGCGCTTCTTTCGTTTCATCCAGTCCATCATCCGAAGTATTTCGTCTTGGAAATCCTCGTGCCCGCGTCCTAAATATTCTACGACGGTTGTATCAAACATTCGAGTTAAATATTTATTGAGCATTGCTGAGGCGTTGAGAACCAACAGGTTGCCGTCCAACTGTCCAAAGACAAAATAGGAGGGCACGTATCGTCCGTTATTTCCGCTGAAAATAGTAAATTTATCGGCCATCGGACCGATGGCTATAACGCCAGCCCATAAATCGGGGTGCGAGGCGGCGATATCCCAGGCTGCTGAACCGCCCATTGAATATCCTGTCAGAAAGACGCGGTCGGTATCGATGGAAAAATGACGGTTGGCGTCTTGTAAACAGCCTAACACCGCGCCGTGAGCGGAGCCGGAATAGTCGTATTTGCGTGCTGTTTCCTGTGTCCAAACGGGGGCGATGACAATATATCCCTGTCGTCCTGCCTGACCGTTGCGATGTCCTTTGGCGTTGATTGTTCCAGCCCACCAGTCGATTTGCATTTGCGGGGTAATAAATTCACCATTCAATGAAATTATGGTTGGATACTTTCGATAGGAATCGTATTCCGGAGGCAGCTGAACAAAATATTCCATCGTAGAGCCATCATATATATTTTTACAGCTGATTCGATAGAAATCATCGGTAATTTGAGAATTGGCGTCTACTGCTTCCGGAGGACGGCTGTTAGCCAGAATTAATGCGGCGGTTTTAACCGCCGAGGCTTCTTCTGATTTTAATTTTGAAAGAATCTCTTTGCGTCCTTGTTCGTCTTCGGCTGCCATGTATTGCTCGATTAAATCCCGAACCTTAAAAGCGGATAGACTAATTGCGATGTTGCTTGTCGCGTCGTTTGCACCGAGCAGCCAGCCGCTGATTGCAAGAGAAATTCGTTCATCGGGCTTTAAGGTTTTATCGTCCAGCGTTTGTTCAAAGGACGTCATCCGATCAAGGGTATTGCGATTGAGATTGAGATAAATATCACGCAGGGGCGGAGACATTCGAGATTTTAG
>CAYZMZ010000059.1:0-8837 GCA_964479655.1 uncultured Planctomycetaceae bacterium | reverse complement strand
TGACGTTTCTGTTCTACTTCCTGAAACTCCTGAATTTTTCGGCGTACCTGCTGTAGAATTTCGGAGGAAACGCCTTCGACGGGGAATTTTTCCAGCAAATTTCCGACCAATTTATACTGTCCTGCCGCCTCCCGAGCAGAGAGTTCGTCCAACAGCTGTCGGGATGCCATTTGTTCAACCGCGCGAAAGGTGCCCTCTAATTGCTGCTTGGCGTCAGGCGAGGCGTTGGGTTGCGCCAACGCGTTTTTGAGTACTCTGACAGCATCGTCGTATAATTGGGATTGGATATAAAACCGGGCGATTTTTTTTACGCCCTCCAAATCATTCGGTTTAACCTGTCGATATAGAATCGCATCTAAAGTAGGTGTTGGAATATTACTGGTGGATAAACGCATATCCCATACATGCGTAATCCCCTCGACTTTTGTATAAGCCGGGGTCAACTCGGTAATTCCCTGAATTATGTCCAAAGATCCTTTGGGAATACTCATGGTAATCGTACGGCGTCCGAATTGATCGAACGGCTGTTTACGAACTATTCCTCCAACGTTGGCGACAACCGGCGTTTTGACTTTAACGCGCTGGGAAATCAGGAATTTTTCTGTTAGTTCCAGCGGATCGTCCTGATTGATATTAGCGATTTTGAATCGTGGAACGTACGTTCTTCTTAAGTCGTCGTCCAGAAAAACGACGGCTTGAATATCGACGGCGGCATCGGCTCCCAGCGCGCCTTCCTCTCCAATGGCGCGGAGTGTTCCCAGTTTACCGTTTAGATGACGCCCGTCTTGCATAACGATTTCCGCAGCAGGCAATTGAAACGAAAACGCTGATAGAAAAAGCAACGCAATCGTCGTTAGGGTGTTTCGTGATATTGAATTAATGTTCATGTTATTCTCGAATCCGAAAGAATTTTTGGATACTCGCAATTAAACGTAATTCGACTTCGTTGACGCGATATTAAACTGATTGATTATTGAAGTCGAATTGATTGAATACAACCGACCCCAAAGTATTATACCAAAAGACGGATTAAATTGCAATCGGGGCGGAAATAAATGATTTTTATCGATTATATCGCTCTAGCGGTTTTCGTTTTGTTGCTTTGTCTTTTATGTTTATCAGCAGCTTTTTTGTAGGTTTGAAATAGGATAAAGTCGCCCTAAATGCGTAAAATATAAATGAAAAAAATATTTTATTGATAAAGACTTATAACTATAATTAAATCCGATTAGTTTCAAATCTGCGTTTAGAGTTCTGTATTGCTACAATATGACAAAACTGTTAAACTGTGATAAATTAGGAAAATGGCATGAATGGACTAATTGGGTGGATTAGGTTTTGAGAGATAAAAAAATATTTTTTCGAGGAATTTTGCGGAATTATTTTAGAAAATTGCTATTGTATACTTCTAATAAATATTATATGATGTTGACAATCATTCGTTTCGGTGATTACTGTAAATCGCCGAAGCCTAAATAGTATTCTTGCGGCTTAACCCTTGTTATCCGGTGTAACCTTTAATAACATAGATATTCAATATAATAACATGAATCCCAAAACAATCGCGTCGATGGCGGCTATTTCAATAGTTGCTTTTGTTTTTTTGCTGATAACTACTGTTTTTGCCGGTTTGGGGACGATGTTGTTTGCGATTATCGGAGATAGCAGCGTGTATCAAATATTGTTTTACGTAACCTGCGTTTCCGGCGGATTGATGATTCCCGCTTTGCTGACGAATATAATCTCAACGACTCTGCTGGTTACCTATCGATAAATCTTTTTTGCGACGGGTAAATCATACGTTCGGATTTTTGATTACTGATTTTAGATAAGCATCAATAATACAAGTAGTAATAATTCAAGTAACAATAACTTATGTCAATTTATACGCGAACAGGCAATTTAGGGGAAACAGGACTAAACGGGGGACCTCGAGTTGGTAAAGATCATTATAGAATCGAGGCACTCGGAGCGATCGATGAGCTTTCCGCCGCCATTGGAATTGCCCGCGCCTTCGTTCTGGATAAATTGGATAAAACGGAGGAAATACAATCTAAGGATAAATTGACGAACTTGGATTCTCTGTTGGAACGAATTGAGATGGAATTATTGATCGTTGGGGGGGAATTATCGACGCCGTATCCAAAACGGGAGGGAATTGAGCGAATTACCCAAACTCATATCGATTTTTGGGAGCAGGAAATAGAACGATTTCCTGAGGTTGAACCGCATTTTATTTTACCTCCGAAATCCAAAATCGGAGCGTTCTTATTTCAGGCAAGGGCGACAGCTCGTTCGGCAGAACGCCGTGTTGTGGGCGTAGTTCGTCGAACACCGGCTGGAGAATTGGTAAATCCGTTAATTCTTACGTATCTTAATATTCTTTCCGATATTCTCTTTCTTGCCAGTTCTCAAGAATAAATTACTTGTCTATATTAACAATTCTATCTTTTTTAACTTAAATAGCAAAATTATTTAATGTTACAGGTTGAAAGTTTCGATAAATAAAGCGGGTTTATATATCCCCAATTTAGTTGTATTTTGATCGCCTTTTGGGAAGTAAAAGATTTAGTTTTTGCGATGGCTTGAAGCGGTAATTGCTTGATAAATGCATCGAAGAAATGAAAATTTTCTGAATAAATACAGTTTAAATTGCGGGGCGAATGAATTGGAAACGTGTCTGATTGATATTGACAAGTTTCGATTTATTCTGTAGCGTTAGTTTCGTAAATTTGAAGTTATAAACGGATTTTTTGTTAGTCCTTAAAAGGGAATTGAAGAAACATCATGAAGAAATTGATTTCAGTATCCTGCCTGATTGTCGCTTTATGCGCTCTGGTTGTTGTTGGCTGCAAGCCTGCTATCCCCAGCTTGTTGAACGTATCCTACGATCCAACACGTGAACTGTACAAAGATATTAACGAACGGTTCGTGAAATACTGGGCCGATAAAACCGGTGAAACGATCAAAGTTGAACAGTCGCATGGCGGTTCCGGTGCTCAGGGGACTTCGGTTATCAATGGTTTGGAAGCGGACGTTGTAACCCTCGCGTTGGCTTACGATATTGACGCCATTGTAGAAAATACGAATCCTTCGATTATCGATAAGGAATGGCAAAAACGATTGCCGAATAATTCATGCCCCTATACGTCTACGATCGTCTTTTTGGTTCGTAAAGGAAATCCAAAAGGAATTCATGACTGGAACGATTTAATTGATCGGGACGATATTGAAATTATTACCCCGAATCCGAAAACCTCTGGCGGAGCGCGCTGGAATTATTTGGCGGCATGGGGATATGTATTGGATAAGGAACTGGGAGATTTATCGGCTATTTCCGATCCTGCTCGTGCTGAAGATGTTGCTAAAGCTCAGGTAAAAGCACGTGAAGCGATGGGTAAAATGTTTAATCAGAAAAAAATCCCTGTTATGGATAAGGGAGCACGCGGAGCAACAAATACATTTGTACAAAACCATAAGGGTGATGTCTTGCTGGCTTGGGAAAATGAAGCGTTGTTGTACATGCAAAACAGCCCTAACGAAGATATTGAAATTGTTGTCCCCAGTATTTCCATCGTAGCAGAGCCGCCGGTTGCGGTAGTCGATAAAAACGTCGATGCCAAGGGCACTCGAAAAGTAGCTCAGGAATATTTGGAATATTTGTATACTGATGAAATTCAAGATATTGTTGCCGCTCATTTTTATCGTCCGTCCAGTGAAGCGGCTTTGAAAAAGTGTGATGATAAATTCCCGAAATTGAAATTATTCAAAATTGATGACGTGTTCGGCGGCTGGTCAAAAGCTCAGGCGGAACATTTCAATGATAAGGGAACGTTTGATCAGATTATGAGCAAATAGGATGTTTGTCCTGATTGTATAAACCAATATTATTCCTGGATTTTATATATTAGTTATACCAGAGTATAAAAATGAAACGCAAAAGATACCATCATCACGTTCTTCCCGGCTTTGGTTTGACGTTAGGATTTACCACGTTTTATTTAAGTATAATCGTTTTAATTCCGTTGATGGTTTTGTTTATTCGTTTTTCGGGAATTACGTGGGATCAATTCCGTGAAACGGTTTTTGATCCTCGCGTAATGGCGTCTTTTCGATTAACGTTTGGAGTTGCGTTTTTGGCTGCGTTGACTAACGCCTTTTTCGGATTTCTGGTTGCTTGGGTTTTGGTTCGCTATCCGTTTCCCGGGCGCCGAATTGTAGATGCCATGGTAGATTTGCCGTTCGCTTTGCCGACGGCGGTCTCTGGTATTACTCTAACCGCCTTGTACGCCCCATCTGGCTGGATTGGTCGTTTTCTTCCCTTTGAAGTTTCGTATACGGCTATCGGTATTTACGTTGCCCTGACATTTATCGGACTTCCTTTTGTAGTTCGTGCGATGCAGCCGGCGTTATCTGAAGTAGAAAAAGAACTTGAAGAGGTTGCCGCCTCTTTGGGAGCGACTCGCTGGCAGACGTTTAGGATGGTAATCTTTCCGATCGTCTGCCCTGCTCTGCTGGCTGGATTTACGATGGCGTTTGCCCGCGCGATTGGCGAGTACGGCTCCGTTGTATTTATCGCAGGAAATATGCAGGGAAAAACCGAAATTGCCCCCTTGATCATTTTTTACAAGTTGGGCGAGCACGACTACGTAGGGGCGACGACGATTGCTGTTTCGATGTTGGTCGCCTCGTTTTTGTTGCTGTTTGTTATCAATATGATACAATTATGGGGATTACATCGGAAGGATCAGGAAAACTGAAATGAGTACCATAGAATACAACAGTAGCAGTATTACTTTTTGTGCACTTCCTAAACGGAAAGACAAACAAAACGATATACCGCTGGTAGAGCCGATGCCGACTTCGATTCGTCCGGTAAAATATAAAAGTCCGTTGGAACGGCGTTTGGAAAGTACAACGGAGCCGCGCTGGGTTAGAATGTTTTTTATTTTTCTGGCTCTGGGATTTCTATTTCTGTTTTTAGCTCTCCCGTTAATTTTTGTTTTTGCGCACGCTTTTTCCGCCGGATTGAAAGTATATTTCGCCGCATTGATTGAACCGGATACGTTGTCTGCCATTTGGCTGACGCTTATCGCGACGGGAATTTCTCTGCCGTTGAATATTCTTTTTGGAATATGCGCCGCCTGGAGTATTTCCAAATTCAATTTCCCCGGCAAGGGAATTTTGGTAACGCTCATCGACTTGCCGTTTGCAATTTCTCCGGTAATAGCCGGTATGCTGTTTGTTTTCCTTTTTGGAGCGGGTACGTTTTTAGGCGACTTGTTCAAAAGCTGGAATATTCAGATTATATTTGCGGTGCCCGGTATTGTAATTGCGACGATATTTGTAACCCTTCCTTTTGTAGCCAAGGAACTTATTCCCGTTATGCAGGCGCAAGGGACGGACGAGGAAACGGCGGCCCGGGTACTGGGAGCCAACGGTTGGCAGATGTTTATGCGGGTAACGCTTCCCAATATTAAATGGGGATTATTATACGGTATAATTTTGTGCAATGCTAGAGCGGTGGGAGAGTTCGGCGCTGTCGCGGTTGTTTCCGGGCAGATTCGAGGACGAACGACAACCGTTCCGCTTCATATCGAGCAGTTGTACAATGAAATCGACCCGCTGACGGGAGTAACGGCAGCTTTTGCGGTTGCATCGCTACTGACTTTATTGGCAGTAATTACCCTGGTATTAAAAACGATCGTAGAAATCAAAACGAAAAACAAGTAATCGGGATTAAATTAATATTATGAGCATTGAAATCAAGAACATAACGAAGTGGTTTGGACAATTCAAGGCGTTGGACGATGTTAGTTTAACCGTAAATTCCGGTGAATTGGTTGCCTTGTTGGGACCGTCTGGCTCTGGTAAAACGACCTTGCTGAGAATTATCGCCGGTCTGGAAGCTCCTTCCGATGACGAAGGACAAATTCTGTTCAGCGGGGAAAACGTATCCGAACATCGGGTGGGAGATAGAAACGTCGGTTTTGTGTTTCAGCATTACGCTTTGTTTCGCAACATGACGGTTTTTGACAATATCGCGTTTGGATTAAACGTTCGACCGCGTTCGACCCGTCCAACCAAAACCGTAATTCATGATAAAGTCATGGAATTGCTCCGTCTGATTCAGTTGGAATCGTTTGCCGATCGGTATCCGAATCAGCTTTCCGGCGGTCAGCGTCAGCGAGTTGCGTTGGCACGTGCTTTGGCCGTCGAACCGCAGATTTTGTTATTGGACGAACCGTTTGGCGCGTTGGATGCAAAGGTCAGAATTGAGTTGCGTGCTTGGCTGAGGAGATTGCATGATCAAATTCATCTAACCAGCGTTTTTGTAACTCATGATCAGGAAGAGGCACTGGAATTAGCGGATCGAGTCGCGGTTATGAGCAACGGTAAAATTGAACAATTTGATACGCCCAACGTGGTTTTTCATCAGCCGGCAACTCAGTTTGTGATGAATTTTCTGGGAACCGTAAATCAGTTTTCAGGACGAATCAGTAAAGGAACCGTTCAGGTGGGGAAATATAAATTTTCTGTGCCCTCCGACGCCGATTTCGGTGATAACAGCATGGCGGCTGTTTTCGTTCGTCCGCACGATGTAGCTATTTACCGAACTCCTCAAGCGGGAAAAATCAGTTTAAAAGCGGTTGTAAAGATGGTTCATTCAGCCGGAGCGCGCGTTCGGGTTGACTTGGAAACCGAAACGCAGGACGCACTTACGGCGGAATTATCGCATCAGGAAAACGAAAACCTGCAATTACAGGCAGGACAAACTGTTTACGTGCATTTACGTAACCTGCGTGTATTTGGGCAGGAATCTACATTAAAGCAGGTGTAAATTAATTTATGTCCGTTTTATGGCGCCGATGGAAATAATTACGTAGTAATCGTATAAACCCTAACCCCTTAAAATCCCTAATAATCAAAACATGAATATTGTACAACTTAAAGAATCTGTTTGTCAGGCCAATTTGGAATTGGTAAAGTATGGTTTGGTAACTTTAACCTGGGGCAATGTCGGACAGCTGACTGAATCGGGCGATGCGTTTGTTATCAAGCCTAGCGGCGTTTCGTACGATACGCTCCGTCCTTCGGACATGGTTCTGGTTGATTTATCGGGCAAAGTTTTAGAGGGAAGCAATCGTCCATCTTCTGATACCCCGACTTATGTAGAACTGTACAAGTTCTTTAATAATTATGCGGCGGAATTTAATACGATTCAACTGGCTGGAATTGTACATACTCACAGTACCTGTGCGACTGCATGGGCGCAGGCGCGTCGAGAGATTCCCTGCTTTGGGACTACGCACGCAGATCATTTTTATGGAACCGTGCCGCTGACCCGTCCTCTAACCGAGGCGGAAATCAATGCCGGATACGAAGTAAATACGGGGAAGGTTATTATTGAACGATTGATTAAAGGGAAACTGAATCCGGTCGAAGTTCCTGCTATTTTAGCGGCTGGACACGGTCCTTTTACCTGGGGAACGGATGGACATTCTGCGGTGAAAAACGCCGTCGCTTTGGAAGCGGTTGCTTTGATGGCTCGAGACGCGATTGCTATCAACCCGCAAACTCCCGAGTTGGAATCCTGGGTGCTGCAAAAGCATTACAATCGCAAACACGGTCCTAACGCCTACTACGGACAGCGTAAATAAACGGGGATTCTTCCTGAAAAGAGTGTATTTTATACTATGACTACTTGATTTTTTCTTCTTGACGTCGTTTTAATTTCGCCCTCGGAATCAAATACCCCCTTATTTTACCGATTAAGGCGAAATGAAACGGCTGATGTTTGTTATGCAAACCGGAAAAAGTCAAGTGAACCCAGTATAAAAGGAAGAATCCAATTCTTCGACTGCGCGTTGATTCCTGATAGAATTACAACTGTCTTTTTATACATCGATTTCAACTTGAAATCAGCGATTTTATCCGGGAATGTTTGTATATTCCCGGATTAGGCGATTTTAGTCGATGTTGCAAATTTTGTAGGCGTTTTCGAGGCTGGCAAGTGCGTCGGCGTCGCGCGGAACAAATTCGTGCGCAACGTATCCGGTATATCCGGTTTTGTAGATTACCTCCATAACTTCATGGTAATCCCGTTTCTGTCGAGCGTCGATTTCGTTTCTTCCCGGATAGCCGGCGGTATGATAATGCCCGAAACATTCGTAATTATTTTTAATATCTTCCAGAATGTTTTCTTCCATCATATCGGCATGGAAAATATCGTAGAGAATTTTGAATCGCTCGGAACCAACGCGCTTAACCAATTCAACCGCCCATTTGGTTTGGTCGCACATGTAATCTTTATGACCTTTGGAATTGAGGTATTCCATACAGATGGTAACCTTTTTTTCTTCGGCGTATCCAACGACTTTTTTAAGACCTTCAACGCAAATTTCCAGACCTTCTTCCTTACTTTTTCCTCGGCAATTGCCGGAAAAGGCGATCACGTTTGGAAAATTAAACTTGGCGTTTTGATCAATCGCGGCTTTGAGGTTTTTGATACAGGATTCGTGATTTTGTCGGTCGTTGAATCCGTTGGGAATTCCGTTGCAGGAGGTCATTGTACAAACCATTCCATGCTTTGCCATCAGTTCGAACTGTCCCGGCGTGAGCAAGTCGATACCTTCCAGTCCCGTTTTTTTGCAGAACAGGATAAAATCCTCAAAAGACATTTTGTTCCGGCTCAGATACCCGTTAAAACACCATAAACTAACGGACTGATGAATTTTGTCTTTGCCTTTGGCGATTGCTTCGGCTGCGGACAGGTGAACGGAAGGATAGCCAGCGACGGCTGCGGCGGCGATACAGAACTTCAGCATTTCTCTTCT
>CAYZMZ010000058.1:6298-11462 GCA_964479655.1 uncultured Planctomycetaceae bacterium | reverse complement strand
GTCGTTTCATTTCGCCCTGATCGGCAAAACTAGGATTTAGCTCAACTGATCGGACGAAATCAAAACGATGTCAAGAGGAAAATTTAAGTAGTCATAGTATAATATCCGTTTTGTCAATGTTTTTTAGGAGCACTTGATATGAAAAATACAATCAGTTTCCATTTTATTCCCCCTTTCCCGGCAATTTCAATTAAACTTCTGGGAACGGCTCTGGCATTTTTATACTGCTTCGATATTGCCTGCGGAAATACGTATATTCTCAACGGCGGAGAAAATATTACCGACAATATTTCCGTTGCGAATGACGGCGATACCTTGGCGGTGGTTAGTCAGGGAGAATCTAAAAATACGATTTCTGGAACGGTTTCAATTACGGGTACTTCTACTTTTCAGACCGGTACGGATTTAGACATCTCTGGCGCAATTAGCGGAGATCAACAAATCAATAAAACCGGCTCCGGTACCTTGGCAATAAGCAGCAACTCGGGCTATCACGGCACACTCAATATTTCTGCCGGAACCTTAGACCTAACCAGCGGACAGGTATTCGTCGGTTACGGGGCTAGTTTTGCGGGAGCGGTAACCGTAAATTCTGGCGGAACGATAAAAATATCCAATATGAATTGGGGAAATACTTATAGCTTGGGAACGCTGAATTTCAACGATGGAACCTTTGTCTTGAGTGGGGGAACCTTGCAAATTACAACAACGCACGATTCTGCCCGCGGCTTTACCATCAACAACTCCGGTACGATCGATATTGGAAAGGATATTACTTACACCGCCAAACAAAGTGGTTCTAACGGGAAAATTATGGGGACCGGCAACTTAATCAAAGCGGGAGAAGGAACGTTTGTAATTAATCAAACCATTGCTAAAGCTGATTTCTCTGGTAATCTTACCGTCAATAACGGAATGCTTGACATATCAACGGGGCAAGTGTATTCAGCTGGTTATACATCTGTATATAACGGTCAGAAAGTTTTCATTAATACCAATGGAACGTTAAAAGTTGCCACAACGGCTTACGGAGGGTCTTTGGGGGGATTAGCAGATGCACAAAATGATGTTCCACAAATAAGTCTAAACGGGGGAACGTTGTATATTACCAGCAACGATGAATCAGCTAAAGCGTTTAAGATTGATACCAATGGAGGTACTTTCCTTGTCGATAATACCGTTACTCTTACGCGATCCAATGCGTTACAGGGATCGGGAAATATAACCAAAACGGGAGAGGGAACATTGGTAATTAAAGGAGTAAATAGCGGTTTTACCGGAACCGTAAATATCCAAAATGGCATTTTTCAATTTGGTGCTTCGGGAATATTGCCTAATATAGCGGGAATAAACCTATTCGAGGGCGGTAAATTGGTTACCAATGGGTATTATACAGGAACAGTTCAGGTTGAATCCGGGGCAAAACTAACCCCCGCTTCACAGGGCGACTTGCTAAACGCCTCGGTAACGGTGCTCAATGGAGGTACAATAACCGCGACTGAAACGGTGTCGGTTGCTTCCGTAATTAGCAACGGGACTTTTGAAGTGTTGCCCGGCGATACGAAGTTGCTTGTAACCGGCGGCGCATTGTTTAATTCGATTACCACTGAAGAAAATGGAACTTTGTATCCTGTTATTACTATCGCGGAAGATCATTTAACCGATTACGGGGTTTATACCATTTTGGACGCTCAAACCATTTCCAGTAATTTTATTACCGGCAGTAATTGGGAAGCGTTGCTGGCAGATGATCTTAAATACGCTTGGAATTTGACGTTAGTCAACGGAGGTAACGGAAATCAGCTGATTCTGTCTACCGATTTCAGCGCGGTTCCAGAGCCGTCCACCTGGCTGTTGCTGATTCTTGGTTGCGCGGGTCTATTTAGCTTGGTTAGAAGCAAAAAGCAGGAAAAACAGTAAAATCTTCCAAGGGTATTCCTGGATTGTACTGTGTGATTTTTTCCATCGACGCCGTTTTGATTTTCGCTTCATAAGGAGAACGCCTCTCCTGTTATATCCGATTCGGGCGCGAATTGAAACGGCTTGTTTGGTGGTATATAAACCGGTATGTTGGTAATATTATCTGAAAAAATCAAGCGGAAGAAGTATAACAATCTTCCTCTATCTAAATCTATGATACAATAAAACATGAAAAACAAAAACGAACTCTTGACTATTTCAACAATTATACTTTTTTTTATTACTCTGTCACTTTCCGTAGGTTTTCTTTCTCCGATATTGGCGCAAAGTACAATAGAAAAGCAGGCTACTCCTCCTCCAACACAAAAAATTAACAAATCTTCCTTTCAAAATACAAAGACAACGGTTATCCATTGGCTTGGCGGCGGCGGATTTTTTATCAATACTCACGGTTGCTGCTTAATGATTGACCCGGTTTTACTGGATTTTGACTTGCCTGTGCTGATCGAGATGCCTATTGATGTTGAGAATATCCCCCGATTGGACGGAATTTTAATCACTCACGATGACGCAGATCATTTCAGTATTCCCACGTGTAAAAAGCTGAAACCTGTTTGTAAATCGTTTCATTCAACTCAATATGGCGCGGAGCGTATTGGACGAGATATTGGTCCGGCAACAGGTCATCGCATTGGAGAAATCTTTAAAATCGGTACGGCTGAAATCATACTGACGACTGCCAAACACGATTGGCAAAATTATATTGGAACGCAGGACCGCGTTTATAAACTGGAAGACTGCTGCGGTTTTTGGATAAACACGCTAGATGGAACCATTTGGCTTCCAGGCGATACCAAGTTTATTCCCGAATTGTTAAAAATGCCGCCCCCGGACTTAATTTTGCTCGATATTTCCGACAGCTCTTGGCATCTAGGGCTTGACGGAGCAATTAAGCTGGCAAACGCCTATCCAACAGCCCAGCTGATCCTTCATCATTGGGGAACGATTGATGCGCCAACCATGAAAGAGTTTAACGCCAATCCCAAAGATCTGGAAGGACGAATTACCAACCCGGAAAGAGTGCATATTTTGGCACCCGGTGCCCCTTTTATTTTAGGGAAATAGAATAGTTGTGTACAGAGGTCAGTCGAGGAATTTTTTCGCATATATAAAGGGGAAAAATCCGACTGATCGCAAATTTAAATTGTCTGAAATTCACGTTAGTCATTCTTTTTTGAAAAAAACTCTTTTGAATCGACGCGTCTTTGTCGAAGTTTTTGAATCTTTTTCTTGAAAAATAAGAAAACGCCATGCGTTTGTCGGCATAAATCACGTAACAAAACGAATAAGGCGTTGAACGAAAAAGGGCTTATACTAAGGACTACGTGATTTTTTTGTCGGCGTTATTTTAATTTCGCCCTCCAAAATCAAACAACCTTTTGTTGATCGATTGGGGTGAAATGAAACGGCTGCGGCTTATTATGCAAACCGGAAAAAGTCAAGTGGAACCAGTACCAGTATACAAAGAAAAAAGACGTTTCGCAATTACTTGCAAAACGCCTTTCTGGGCAGTACAAAACTCGAATTTGTGACCTCCTCCGTGTCAGGGAGGCGCGCTAACCAAACTGCGCTAACTGCCCCTTTTTTACCAACTCCAAAAATCGCTCTTCAGAATTGATGTGTTTGATTATGCCATTTTTTCTTCTCTTGTCAACCACTTACCCCCGGATTTTTTCATAAATTTAATATTACAGATTTTTCGGTTGAAATTCCTGCCTCCCCTTGTGATTTCCGATAGACCTTCCATCACGTTGGAAAGGCGTAATTTCTGCCCCGTGACCGCTTCGAGGGTAATTTCAATAAAAATTCCTCTGCCGGGGGGTTGCAGATATAAAAAAATACTTATAATATAAGAATAATTAAAGTTTAACGCCGGGGCAAATCCGGCTTATTTCGTTTTTAGTACATAACAATCACTTTTTAGAGGTTAGTTAAACATGGCAGACTTGGCTCGCATTAACACGTTGTTTTATCCAAAAAGTATTGCCGTTATCGGCGCTTCCACCAAAATGAAGTCGTGCGGTTACGACATTACCCAAAACCTGAAGGACACCTTCAAGGGTAAAATTTACCCGATTAACCCCAAAGCCCCCGAAATTTGCGGGCTAAAGGTCTATCAAAGCGTTTTGGATATTCCAGACGAAGTAGACTTGGCTGTCGTCGTTGTCGCCTCCGGCTACGTTCTGGGCGTTGTAGATCAGTGCGTTAAAAAAGGCGTAAAAGCCATCGTTTGTATCTCCGCCGGATTCAAAGAAGTCGGCGAAGAAGGGGCTGCCATGGAACGCGAATTTCAGGCTAAAGTTCAAGCCGCCAATATTCCGTTGGTTGGACCTAACTGCCTGGGAGTTATCAACGCCGAAGACGATTCCAAATACAACGCTACCTTTGCCAATCAAACCCCTTGTTCCGGCAACCTGGCGTTCGTCAGTCAGTCTGGTGCTTTATGTACATCTGTTTTGGATTTTGCCGCTGCCCGAGAAATGGGATTCAGCAAGTTCATCAGCTTCGGTAATAAAGCAGACGTCAGCGAAATCGACCTGTTGCAGTATCTGGCAGACGACCCCAAGACGAAGGTTATCGCCATGTATCTGGAAAGTATCAGCGATGGAGCCGCTTTTACCGCCGCCGTTCAAAAGTTACTCTGGGAAAAAGGCAAGCCGGTTTTAGTTCTTAAATCCGGACGATCCGCCGCAGGCGCGAAAGCCGTTTCCTCTCATACCGGTTCGCTGGCTGGAAACGATGCCGTTTACGAAGCGTTGCTAACCCAGTCCGGTGCGATTCGTGTGGAATCCATTGAACAACTGTTCGACTTTGCTTCCATGTTCTGCAATCAGCCCTTGCCGACTGGTAATCGTCTGGCGATTATTACCAACGCCGGAGGTCCCAGTATCATGGCGACAGACGCCTCCGAACGCGCTGGTTTAACGCTCGCTCAGCTGTCCGATCAAACCAAGGCTGAATTAAAGGAAAAATTACCGGCTGCGGCTTCCTTACGCAACCCGGTAGACGTAATCGGCGACGCCAAGTCCGATCGATACGAAGCTGCTGTTACAACAATTATGAAAGACCCCGGCGTAGACATGGGCTTGGTTATTCTTACCCCGCAGTCTATGACCGATTCAGACAATATCGGCAAGATGATTCCCGAAGCGACCAAGAGCTTGGGCAAGCCGGTTGCATGCGC
>CAYZMZ010000058.1:0-6288 GCA_964479655.1 uncultured Planctomycetaceae bacterium | reverse complement strand
TTTCATGGGAGTAGAATCCGTTAAAGAAGGTGCCGCTGCCTTGCGTGCTGGCGGAGTTCCGAATTATGCCTTCCCCGAAAACGCGATTTCCGCTTTAACTGCCGCCTATAAACTCAAAGATACCTTGGCTATTACCGATCACGATGCTCCGGTTGTTTCTGGTATCGACAAGGCTAAATGCGCCAAGCTGATTGCTGAAATTCTCGACGGTAAAGACGCTCAGTACCTAACCCAGGCAGACGCTCGTCCGCTGTTTGAATGCTACGGCATGCCTTTGCTCAAATCCGCTGTTGTAACCTCCGCAGACCAAGCCGCTAAAACCGTGGGCGATTGGGGTGTTACGGTTGTTATGAAGGTCATGTCGGACGACGTCAAGCATAAGTTCGACGCCGGCGGAGTTTTGCTGAACGTTTCCGGAGCGCAAGCCGCTCGCGAAGGTTTTGATAAAATCTACGCTAATATCGCCAAGAACGTACCCGGCGCCAAGATCGATTCAATTTTAATTGAACAAATGGCTCCTAAGGGCGACGAAGTAATTTTAGGCTGCAACCGCGACGCCAAGTTTGGTCCGTTGGTTATGTTCGGCATGGGCGGAACAACGGCTGAATTGATGAAAGACGTTCAATTCCGTCTGGCTCCGATGAGCAAGTACTGGATTCACGACATGATTCAGAAGACCAAGGTTTGCAAACTGATGAGCGGATTCCGTGGATTCCCCGTTCGCGATTTAGACGCTTTGGAAGACGCCTTAACCCGTTTGTCGATTATGGTTTACAATCACCCGGAAATCGCCGAACTGGACATCAACCCGCTTATCGTTCATACCAAGGGCGAAGGGTGCTCACTGGCCGACAGCCGAATCCAGCTGCGCAAAGTTAAATAGTCGATATTATTACGCTTAAGCAATTCGTTCTACAAACCAAGGCTTTGTAGAACGAATGATTCAGCTTTCCCCACGGTATTGCCGTGGGTTTTTTACTGTCCCACGTCTGGTTGAATCCCGCAAGCCCGCTTTCGTCAATCATAACAAAAGCGATATTTATACTGGTTCCACTTGAATTTTTCCGGCTTATATTATCGTAAAACAGTCGTTTCATTTCGCCTTAAGCGGTAAAACGAGGAACTTTATTCCTACGGTGGCGAAATCAAAACGACGTCGATAGGAAAAATTAAGTAATCATAGTATAAATATCTACCGGTAAACAGAAATGCCTAGTCCTAGTATAAAGTTCGGACAAAGACAAATTATATTGACAAGGCTCAATTTATTTCATCGCATAATTTTCGTTCTTCGTCTGTCAGACCGTATAAATCGTAAACCAGAGAATCAATTTGGCGGTCGAGATGCCCGATACGACGTTGAATCAATTCGCTTTCCTGAGGATTAGTTAAGGAGGGAAGACGATCGTTGGCGGCAATCAACTCTTCTACCTGTCGTTCAAGTTTTGCACGAATTTCTTTGGGGATTTCCGGAATGGGAATTTGCTCGAAATATTGCGGTTTCACTTCAATATATCCGCCATTTCTAGCAACACATAGATTCGTCAGAATTTTCCAGACAACTTTTGAGTTCAAAATCCCCAATAAAGCCTTATCTTCTGTGGGAAGAATACAGGCAGGGGCACAAACCGTGTAACCTCTGTCATCAAACGAAAATCGATTCGTATTTTGAAGGTTAGTCCAAATAATTTTGTTTTTTCCCATTTCTTGCCAATAGCAGATGCTATCCTGTGTTTCAAACCATTTATGACCGGTTAGTTTTCTAGACCCCTTAGCTCCGTTTTGATTTAATCGTTGTTTTCCAAATGTCAACAAATAGGCTTTGATGGCAGGATAGTCATTTATATCATACTGACGGGACGGATAGATTGCAATCATATACTTTTTAATCGCTGAACTTCGCCATTTTTGAATATCTTTTCCTTCATATAAGGGAACGATTAATTCTTTACTTTTCGGGTCTTCATGAATCAGGCGAGAACGTATTTCTTTCGTGATAATAAACGCATGATTATATCCTGTTACGATTCCTCGATAACATTTTCCATAAAGTTCTCGAATAGTTTTACCACGCTGAATCTTTTCGATTAGACATCTCTGAGCATCGGAATGAAAATTCCATGCAGAAGATTGAAGTGAATTTTGAGGAATTGAAACAGTAGCAAAAGATGAAATTTTTTCCGAAGAAAAGTCTGTTCCTGTAGGAATTTTGATATAATCAAAATTGTTTGTATCATTGTAATTGTTGTGTAGTACCATTACAATAGGATAGGTTGTTGCATCGCGAAAAACTTTTACGGAAGTTAAATCAAGAAGGCTTTCTATTCGTTTGTTTTCCGCAATGAACCGGCGCAATGTTTCTCCCGCCGTTGTCTTTGTAAAAGTATTGGAAATAAACGAAAGAACACCATTCTGATTTAACAAGCGAAAACCCTGCTCATAAAAATAAGTGAATAAATCTCCCATTGCATTAAAAACTCGAAATTTATTATGATAATAATCCAATTCGGTTGTAGGCAATAATTCGTGTCTTACATACGGCGGATTCCCAATGACTGCGTCAAAACCGCCGGATTTCAAAATTGCACCGAAGCCATGAACCGGATCGTTCCAGTCGAAAGCGTTAATTTTCAATTGCTGTTCGGCGTCGAACAGGTCGAGCTGATAATCGTCGTAAAAATCAGACGCAATCAGCGAGTTGCCGCATTTGATGTTGCTGGCAAGATTGGGCAGCGCGCGGTCGTAAAACAGACGCAGATTGGATTCCAGCATTTCCTTGTTCATGCCTTCCAAAACGGCTAACGACAGCGATAATTTTGTTACCTCAACCGCCTGCGCGTCTAAATCTACACCGTAAATATTGTTCAGTAAAATCCGTTTACGCTCTGCCAGGGTAAGTCCCCAGGAACCGTTGGTGGTCTGCAAAATAGCGTTCGGATCGGATTTTTTCTTGCGCGTTCCTGCCGTCGGCGGCGACTGCGGTATCTTCCCTTTTCGTTCGTATTCAGCCACGTACCATTCCAAATGCCATTCCAGCAGGTATTTATATGCACCTAACAGGAACGAGCCGCTTCCGCAGGCAGGATCGAGAATTTTCAGTGCGGAAACCTGCTTGGGCGTTTTACCTTCACAGAGTTTACCGACGGATTTTTCCACGATATAATCTACGATATATCCGGGGGTATAGTAAACGCCGCCCGCCTTGCGAACCTCCGGTTTTAGTTCGACTTTAGCCATGCGCGTCGGAGTAAGACGTATTTCGCTGCCCAGAAATCGTTCGTAAACGTTACCTAAAATTTCAACGGGAAATACATCAAATTTATACGGCGACAAGGGCGGATATTGACGTTTAATAATTTCCTGTAATACCTTATCCGAAATTTTCAAAAATGGCGTAAGCGTATCGGGTTTTTCGGGAATTTCCGCCTCGGGAGTAAAATGGAAGAATCCTGAATTGTACTTCTGGTCCGCGGTTATAAAAACATTCTGTAGACTTCTGTATACATCTGGACGTGTGATTATATCTGCCAGCTGATCTTCCGGCTCAATTCCCCTGTCTTCCGCCATGCGCAAAAAGATGATTCGGTCGATCGTCCGCTGAACTGCAAAATTCAAGTCGTGTACCGAAAGGTCTTGATTATTATGCGCCAAATCGTTCGCCAAAGTATATCGCCACATCTCGATTTCTTTGAGAAACTCCTCGTCCACTTCGCTGGTTCCCGCTTTGGATTTCTTCGATTCTACAAATCGATCAAAAGAACCTTTGAGGATATTTTCGCGATGGAATATTTCCGCAATTTCGTCCCATCGATCTACGTATTCGGTGTACGTAATATACTTTATTCTAGCGACCGAGGCCTTATCGGTATGATAAGGACGTATCCGGCAATCGTAAACCGCAAACTCCTCGAAATCGGACAAAACAGACAACGACAATCCGCATGACCAGCCGTAACATCGCAACTGATAAGCGGGTGAAGCGTCCGTTTTAATTACCACCGAGGGCTTTTTCGCCTCCAGAAAGAACTTGCGAACCCCGCCGATACGAAACGCGTAATCGGGGGCTTTGCTATTCGATTCGGAAGTCCCTTTTATCCGAATCGTATCTTCATGAATCACGTCTCGATAATTCAACGCGTATCCCGCCTGATTATCCATATCCCAACCCAATTCCTTCCAAAACGGATTGAGAAATTCTACTCGCGTTTCCATTTCATTGTACGATCCGGATTTATACTGTGCGATATTCTGTCCGAACTTAACAACCAGGTCTTTGATGATTTGCGGAGCGCTCATTGTAATTACCAACCCCCGTATTTTGTATACGGGTATAAAACAATACGGAATATAAATTACAAACAATGCCCGATAACACGGCTTTTATCGGGCAGAAAACGGAAAATTCAGGCGGCGTGAACAGCGGGGGGGAAATCCCTTACTTTGTTTTTTCCCACGTGGTGGATTTATCCGGACGGTCTTCCAGTTTCACGCCGACTTCTTTCAGAGCGTCCCGAATTAAATCGCTTGTCGCCCAGTCTTTATTGGTTCTGGCGTTGGCGCGGATTTTAATAATCAAGTTCATCAAGCCGTCTACCAAGGAATCGGATTCGGCAGAATCCGCTTGTCCTGATTTTTGCGGAGGAACTAAAAACAGCCCCAGCGAGCCGGCGATTTCACGGAACGTTTTAACTCCCTGAACAAGCTGCGCAATGTCTTCGGGCGAGGCTTTGACTTCCATCTTTTGATCATCGATAAATTTGTTCAGCCGTTTTACCAAATCAAACAGTTCGGCAATCCCCGCTCCGGTATTAAAATCGTCGTCCATCGCGTTGAGGAAGTTGTTTCTGCTTTGCCAAACCGACTGCAGCAACGGCGAATCTCCCGGATTAAAATCACCAGCCGGACGATTTTTGGCAAATTCGGTTTCGTAAAAAGAAGTGCCTGTAACGCGGTCGAAGCGTTTAATAAAGCGATAGAAACTGTCCATGCCGGTTTGAACTTCTTCAACCCGTCGGAGAGAATAATCAATCGGACGTCTATAATGCGATGATAAAAGAAAGAATCGGATTGTTTCGCCGGCAAACGTTTTGAGCATATCTCTAAACGGAACCGAGCCTTTGGATTTGCTGATTTTTCCGGCTTCCTGCGAGGCGTAATCGCCCTGCTTAACCTCTTCAGCTCCCTTGGTTTTCCGTCCGCCGACTTTACCGACTTCGTCGGAAGCCTGCATCAGACCGTTGTGCATCCAGTATTTTACGTAAGGCTTTCCGCTGCGCGCTTCGGACTGCGCGATTTCGTTTTCATGGTGCGGAAACGCTAAATCCAGACCTCCGCCGTGAATATCGAACGTATCACCTAATAAACAACTGCCCATTACTGAACATTCTATATGCCAGCCGGGACGCCCTTTTCCCCACGGACTGTCCCAAGACGGTTCGCCGGGTTTGGCGCTTTTCCACAACGCGAAATCGGCGGCGGAGTGCTTTCGCTGGGCTGTCGAACCGCCTTCGCCAAGCATCTGTTCTACCGAACGATTGGACAGCTTCCCGTAGCCGGGGAATTTCGCGACATCAAAGTAAACATCGCCTTGAGATTCGTAGGCCGCGCCTTTGTCTACGAGGTCTTGAACAAACTTGATAATCTGCCCGATATATTCGGTCGCGTGCGGAAAATGATCGATTGTCGTTACGCCCAACGCTCGTATGTTCGACAGATAATCCTGCGTCATTTCAGCCGCCAAATCCGCCATCGACATGTTTCTCGCCTTGGATTCGTTGATTAACTTATCGTCTACATCGGTAATATTAACGACAAACGTAACATCGTAGCCGCTATAGGTGAGATAGCGTTTGATGCAGTCGAAAATCACCGGTCCGACCATATGTCCAATATGGCTAGGCTTATAAACGGTAGGACCGCATAAATACATGCCGACCGGCTGTTTTCCGCCGGACGCGGCTTGAACGGGAACGAAATCTTCTTTCTGACGGCTGAGCGTATTGTATACTTTAATCATTTTGTATTGGGTTATCAAAACGGGGTTGGAAATTATCGAACTTGCGAATATGCATCGCAGAAAATCCGTAATTATATTTTATCCCCTATTTTACCAAAAAAACGGATTTTATGCAACGGCAATTTTAAAATCTCCCAATATTATACTATGACTACTTGATTTTTTCTCTTGACGTCGTTTTGATTTCGCCTCCCCAAAATCAAACAACCCTTTGTTTTATCGATTAGGACGAAATGAAACGACTGAGGTTTGTTATGCAAACCGGAAAAAGT
>CAYZMZ010000057.1:0-11569 GCA_964479655.1 uncultured Planctomycetaceae bacterium | reverse complement strand
ATCGGGGACGGCGCGATTATCGCCTCTCGCGCCGTAGTAACCAAAGACGTTTTACCGTACACGATTGTCGGCGGAGTACCGGCCAAAAGTATTCGCAAACGTTTTGACGACGCGACGATTTCCCAGCTTCAAAAACTCCAATGGTGGGATTGGTCCGACGAACGAATCCAGCACGCTATTCCCGCCATTCAATCCGGTAACTTAGAGATGTTAAAACAATGCTGAAAGCGTGATTAATATGCGGAAGATGCGGAACATGCAGACGGCAGGAAGAATCAAATAAACTCAAACAACAAGACCGTATTTTTACCAAGAAATAAAAAAATAGCAGAGCAGGGATTCGAACCCCGGACACGCGGATTATGATTGCGAGCCAGTTCTA
The DNA here is from genome assembly GCA_964479655.1 of uncultured Planctomycetaceae bacterium. GTDB lineage: Bacteria > Planctomycetota > Planctomycetia > Pirellulales > Thermoguttaceae > RUG11551. The sequence goes on along the minus strand of CAYZMZ010000057.1, from coordinate 11,187 downwards.
TATCTCCATAAGTACTCCCGGATTCCATTTTTAAGGGATATTAGCGTTTTATCTGGCTATTGTCAATAGCAAAATTCAACAAATATCTACAAGAATAAATAAATTATTATAGCGTGTTTACAATGTATCAATGCTTTTAAGAATATGATATAATTGTACGGTACATTTTACCATATCATCTATATTTTCTTCTTTTGACCGGACTGAAAAATCCATTTCATAACGCAACGTTTTATCTGTTCTGTCCTCTTCGTTCCACACCATATTTCCACCGATTTTCTGTTCTATTACGCTTTGTTTTTGTTTTAGCAATGGAACATATGTTTCTGTTTTTGTGTTTGAAACATAAGCACAGACAGTCCCTGTATTATTCCAAGAATTAAAGCGACACTGAATACGCAAGCCTCCAATCCCCAGGTAGATGTCATAAGATGAAGTTGGTCTAGGCGTTGACAATCCACTATTTATTCCACCGGCATTGATTATTTTTGTACGAAAATCCTCCCAGAAAGCTAATTGTTCATTTTGTTGCTGGGATAATTCTTTTGAAACCACTTTTTGTCCAAAATCAGGTCTGCATACAATGTTAAATCGGAAAGCGGGAAAACTATTATCGATAGAGAATAATTCCAATTTAACAGCATAAACATCGACGTCGTCTCCGGTGTTGTTATTAATCCAGTTTACTGTCTGAATGAAATCGTCCTTAAAATCGCTGGCTATCCAAATGATTGTTTTTGCGTCAAGACCAGCTGCATAAACTAGGCACTTTCCGAGATGTTCGTAATCGGCAGGCGTAAGTTGATTCTCAATTATAACCTTTTGCGAATCACTATCTATTGCCATAATATCTACAAATCCAATGCCAGCAGGCTGCTCTTTTTGGGGTTCGTGTAATCCTAGCAAAAGTTTACTGTCTAATTCTTCAAGATTGTCAGCCAGCCACGGTGTAAAGTCTCGCGGCTCACTTGGCCATTGACTACGCAAATCTATGTTATTAAGTTTTCCGAAATTCATGCTATTTTCCTCCTGTTGCGAAACTTGTTATTCATTGATACTCCTTTCCCATTTCTATCTGTGTGGAAATGTATGGAATTGTGTGTAAACGTTGTACAACAATCCCGGAGTACAGAGAATAAGTCGTTATATAGAAACAACTTAGAACTAGCAGAGCAGGGATTCGAACCCCGGACACGCGGATTATGATTCCGCTGCTCTAACCGACTGAGCTACTCTGCCATCAACTTCTCCCGTATTCTAGCAAAAAAAGAAGATTACTCAAGGGGGGAGCCTGAAAAAATCGCATTTTTACCCTAAAAACCTTTCCAGACGGGTTGTTCCTGATTCAATTTTCTGGTATAATGGGCGGATTGTATGGAGTAATTCCATTTTTAGTGTATTCAAATCATTTTTCCAACATAAAAACATGAAAAAATTATTGATTCTGTTGCTGTTATGCGTTCCCTGCCTGGCACAAAATTCGGATTCGTCCAACGGAGTAGGGACAAACAAATGGTTCAAAGGTCCAGTCGGAGTAAATATGTACTCCTATCGTCAACTGGCTCAAAAAGACCTGGAAGCAGCGATGAAGCTTGCTGCGGATACGGGTTTTATTTACATCGAATGCAATAATCCCTTCGGTAGAACCCCTGAACAATACCGAGCTATGATCGAAAAAAACGGCATGAAACCGATCAGTAAAAATTTTCCGTTAAACGAATGGGAAAATAAACTGGACGAAACGGTTGACCAAGCGGTCCGTCTGGGCGTTAAATTCTCCGGAACAACCTCAATTCCGTACAAAGGAAAAATGACTGAAACAGATATCCGGCATGCGGCAAGCGTTTTCAACAAAGCCGGCGATGCATTGGCTAAACATGGAATAATGTTCAGCTATCATAATCACGGTCATGAATTTGAACCCTATCAGGACGGAACTTTATTTGATCTGCTGGTTTCTTTAACCAATCCGAAAACCGTAACTTTTGAAATGGATACAACCTGGGTCGTGTTTCCCTTTGGAGAAGACCCGGTTAAGCTGCTCAAGAAATATCCGACCCGATTTAAACTGATGCACTTGAAAGATTTTAAGAAGCAGGAAAATAAAAAATACGGCGGATCGGTTCCGCTATGCACCGGCTGCGTAGACATCGTTGCTATTCTTTCAGCCGCCCAATACGCGGGAGTTGAATACTACTATATCGAAGACGAGGCCTCTCAGCCAGAGAAGGATATTCCAGCCAGCCTAAAAAATCTGGAATCCTTATAAATCGGTGAACTTCTTTCGCTTGGGAAATTTTCGGTTTATATAACCATATTCCAGTCGTTTCATTTCGCCCTGATCGGTAAAACAAGGGGTTTTGTTCTACTTACGGGGCGAAATCAAAACCGCGTCGAGAAAAAATCATGTCGCGGCAGAACAGCTGTTTTGACTATCTAAATACGATAAATATTCTAACCGTGTTCCAACGTCCAGCAATCCGACAAAAGCAAAAAAATCCGTTGGAGCCGCAAAAATTCGCTGCGCAATTTCCCAGCCAGTCAGCCGCTCTGATTTTTCCGTTTGCTCTATAATATCGCGGATTTTATTAAAACGGCGTTGTTGAGCAATACGGATTGTATCCAGTCGAAGCGCGGGATGAACAATCGTTTGTTCATGCGAGGGCAGAAACGTTTTAACCTGACCGGATTCTACCAACTTTTCGACCCTGACCAGGGACTGATAATACGACTGATAACCTAACGTCGAACCGAATATTTTCGGCCAGACAGGCGCCATCGTCTGAGATAAAATATGATCACCGGTAAACAAAACGTCATCTAACAAAAAATTGGAATGACCTTTGCTATGTCCAGGAACCGGAATTACCTGAAATCCGTCTATTATATCGTTATCGTCAAAAAAACGCTCGAAAGAATAATCGATCGTCCGGGACCCCATGCTCAAAAAAGCGTTTCGGATTCGCGGCTGTTCGGAAAACGGCGTTTCGGTAAACGCAAAAAAACGATCAAGACACTCCAGCGCGTGCGCAAAATGCGATTTATGCTCTGTCGCCATCTGACGATCTCGCAGATGAATACAACGTTCTATCTGCGGAGAGGTAAACAGCGGCAATCCGCCCAAATGATCTATATGTGAATGCGTGATCAGTACCCGTTTAACGTCAGCAGGCGTAAAATTAACGCCGAAATCGGATTTTAGGTGCTCGAAACCGTCTAAAACATCTTGTCGGGAGGCGGCGTCTTCGCTGCCGGTATCGATTACCGCCGCCAAAGACGGGATAACCTGTACCCGACCGATCATCGACCGGTACATTCGGCATCGAATAATATAAACCTCGATTCCGGAACCGGTTACATATTTTTCTAATGGAATATTCATTCCCTGCGCTTACTGTTGACTTGATAAAACAATAGTCCAGCCTCGTTCGTTAGGTTCAAACGGTTCCCGATCAAACAGGGCGAATTTGTTCACTTTAACGTTTTTCAGATGATACGATTGTCTATCACCGTTGGGAGAATGACGCTGAAAGGCGACCGGCTGACAGGGCTGAACGTTGATAATCAATTCCGCCTTGGTCATATCCTGTAAATCTTCCTGATATTTGGGATAGGCTTCCATCCAGATTTGTCCCTTCGGCGCTCCTTCCGGCGGAGCGATAAGCCGAATCCAGTATCTATCGCGCAACGTCGCAGCCGAGGCGCCAAACAAGAACGCCATCGGTCCTTTATTGAGTTCTTTTCCTTCTTCGTCGTTGAATTTGTACTCGTTTATCTCTTTTTTATCGAAATTATAGGAAAAAACGGACTTCCCGTTGCAACGATGGAGTTCCTTGGGCGGTCCGTCGATACGGAATATTCCTTTATTCGGTGCTTCGTATTTGAGAAATCCGCTTGTCGTTTGAACTTTCGCGGGAGAATTAACGTCTTCCCCGCCCATCGAAACAGCGGGATAGGTGTACAAATCAAATTCAGATTCGAACTTTTTAATTCCCTTGGTATAGTTTTCCCAGAAAGCTAAAACGCGATCTACCTGCTGTTGTTGCTGCGGAGTAAGCTGAAACGGCGCGTTGACAGGAACGGGCGGACGCATTGCAGGAGCAGCGGGAACCGTCGCGGGAACGGCGGCTGGTACCGTCGCAACCGGATTCTGCCCCGGATTAACAGGCGCGGCAGAATTGTAATTAGGCGTTCCAGCCGGCTGAAAGCCATTTGTCGGGATGGGAGTCGCAGGAACCGTTGGATTTCCCGTTGCTGTCGGCGTCGTTGCGTAATTTTGCGGCAGTACAGTCTGCGTTTGCGGTGCGGAATAACCGGAATTATTACCCATCGCGCCTGCGCTGGACGGACGATAATAGGGGTCTGAAGAACCCGAATAGCCCGACTGTCCTACGGCAAAATCGGAAACGATTCCTGAAATAATTACAATCGATATAATATTAAATACTGTCTTACGCATCGAGGGGGGATTCCTTTAATGGTTTTTACGGTTACAATCTAATTACGCTCATTGTACACACAATTAGGAATTTGAGCAATATCAATTTACCCCATAGATACCTCCATTTTGATGAAAAACACACAAGTTTCAAAAATAACCGAAATTTTACTGCAGGCAGGAGCTACCGACGTTGTTATGGTAGGCGGCTGCGTGCGAGATTTTCTTTTAGACGTGTCATCAAAAGATATTGACATTGAAGTTTATGGATTAACGTACCCGCAAATGGCAAAGGCGTTGCAGGGAACCTTTCGCGTCAATCAAGTCGGAGCCAGTTTCAACGTTTTGAAAGTCGGAGCGGATATAGATTTAGCGATTCCCCGCCGCGATTCCAAAATCGGGGCAGGGCACAAGTCTTTTGACGTTCAGAGCGATCCGAACATGAATTTTACAGAAGCCGCCAGCCGACGGGATTTTACTATCAACGCGATTGGAATGCGGGCGGACGGGACTCTTTTAGACCCATGGGGCGGAGCCGACGATTTGAAACGCAAGATTTTACGCGCTCCAACAGAGGCGTTTTGCGAAGACCCGCTTCGAGTACTCCGCGGAATGCAGTTCGCCGCCCGATTTGGCTTTGATATGGACGAAAAAACTATCGATTTATGCCGACGAGTTCTGCCGGAATTTGGCACGCTGTCCGAAGAGCGCGTTTATATGGAGTGGTTTAAGTGGGCGTCCAAGGGAAAATATCCGGAAAAAGGTCTGAAATTACTTCAGCAAACCGGGTGGTTAAGCTGCTTTCCTGAACTGGCGATTTTAGAGCAGACGCCGCAGAATCCGCTTAAACATCCAGAGGGAAATGTATTTATCCATACGATGGACGTATGTAAGGCAGCGGCGGAAATTGCGGATCAAGAACATCTCAGCCAGCACGACCGAGTCATTTTGCTCTTTGCGGCTTTATGTCATGATTTCGGCAAAGCGGTTACAACGATTCGGGATTCTCAAGGGCAATGGATCTGTCCTGACCACGCTTCGGCGGGAGAACCGATTGCCCGGCGATTTTTAGAAAAAATGAAACCGCCTCTCTGGTTAATCGACAACGTTGTTCCGCTTGTCAAGCTTCACATGATTCATAAAACAGTCAATAGCAGTCATTCCTTTAATCCGACGGCGGAAAATCAGCTTACCGGGAATTTGCCTTCAAATACATCCGGTACGTCGAGTGTATCGGATAAATTTTTACGCCATCTTTCTGTAGAACTTAAAGACAGCAGTATACGTATGTGGAATTTACTGGTATCGGCAGATTATCGCGCTTTAGGCAAATTGAAGCCGGGGGAAACGAAATTCCCCGACTGGCTTAAACGCGCCGAACAGTTGGGAATTGTCGAAAAGAAGCCGGAGCCGATTTTACTCGGACGGCATTTGATGGAATACGGTATCGCCCCCGGTCCTGCGATGGGCGACCTTTTAGCTCAGGCTTGGAACGCCCAGTTAGACGGTATCTTTACCGACTTGCCCTGTGCGCTTGAATGGCTTAAAAAGCAGACGGATTGAGGGAAATCAAACGCCCGCAGTCCGAAATACCGCTACAGGATTCGATTGAAAATCCGCAGGACTGTTTATACGATGACTACTTGAATTTTCCTCTTGACGTCGTTTTGATTTCGCCCGATCAGTTGAGCTAAATCCTTATTTTGCCGATCAGGGCGAATGAAACGACTGATTTTTGTTATGCAAACCGGAAAAAGTCAAGTGGAACCTGTTTAACGCTGAGTAATTAATCAAATAAATACAACTGTACCCTCCTTTCGGGGGGGTACAGTTTAGAACTACAGTATACTTTGTTTACCTCCTAAAATCGATACGTTACCGTACCCATACCGGCGTTCATAGTTGTATACTTATTAAAGTACAGATAATAATTACCGGACAGGGAAATTCGACTGGTCAAATCAGTACTAACTCCAATACTGGTTTCAACCCAATCCCGACCGCCGCCATTGCCTAAAATCGGAGCAGATGCTCCATCCAAATTGGCAATAAACAGGCCGTCGGTATCAAGCAATTCGTGATGCCAGGCCGCAACGCCGCCGATTCCCCAACGCTGTCCGTTATCCAGGCAAATGTTATCCCATAAACGAACACCCAGAATCGTTCGCAAGCTGTTTATTTGCAAAGAGCTGAACTGCAAAAAGCTGTCGTCAAAGGCGTCTGAATAGTACGATAAATATTGCAAATCAATAAAAGGATTAACGTAATTTCCGTATACATTTTGATATTTCCAGCCTTTTTCCAGCAGCAAACCCGCCTGCCAGCCGTCGTAATCGGCGTCAAAGGAAAGACTGGAGAACGTTCGCCGCCCGTTGTATGAGCTGAACGAAAAGTCAGTCAAAGCCAACGAATATCCGCCGCCGATAAAACTATTCCATTTTGCGTAGGCGCCAAAGGTATGGTCTTTACTTTGCAGGCTCGTATTTTCAGAGCCGACGGTAGTCTGACCGTAGCCGTAAAAAGCACCGTAAAGCGTTTCGCCCTCTGTATGATCAACGCCCAGTAAGATTCCGCCTACCGTGTAATCATAGGCACCATATCCCTCTTTGAGAGTAACATCGGAACTCAATCCGTAGCCGGACACCCAAACATTTCGCGCGTATTTTTCAGCCGCTGTTCCGCATCTGCAACAAGCGTGCGGGTCTTCCATTCCGCAAGGCGAGTATCCCATCATTTTATCCGTCATCATTCGATTGAGATAATTCATTCGGTTGATTTGTGCGCTTCCCGCAGAGGCAAATGTTTCTCCGGCAATCGCTCTGACGTTCGCCGCCGCCTGGTCCAAAGTCGGAACATCAAACAGGTCATCTCCAATTAAATCGTGAACGGAACCTGAATTCCCCCCTATCTGACCAATCAGATCGTCCGTACTAGCTTTATTTACACGTAGTTGATAGATACTGTCGTCAGCATTATTTCCGGTTTGAATTTGATATAGCAAACTGGAGTACAAAAGTTGCCCTTCCAAACCGGTTAAAGTATCTGCGCCGTTTCCCAGAATTAAGTCGTAGGTTCCCAATTCGCTTCTATTAACGGTAGAAATATCTACATTGACCTCGGCTTTGTCTGAACCGGAGGTTACAACGGTAATATACTCCGCATTTTGCGCATTGATCTGACCGATTTCCAACGTTCCGGTACTATCGTCGGCAACAAAATTTATCGTTCCGCCCAAGGTTACATCAGGATGGTTTTCCGTTGATCCGATATTCAGCGTTCCGCGAACGGTTGAATTATTTGTAAAAATCACCTCGTCTGCAAGAGCGTTGTGATCACCGGAATACTTGTTATCACCTCCAGAAATTACGATCTGACCGTTATCCGAACACAGATCGTTGTTAAACGTATTTACGCCTTGTTGAATATACAAATGGGGAGTATAACAATCATGGTTGCCGGCACGAACAACGCCGTTGAAGGTATTCGTACCAGACAAAATGGATACATCGCCTTTTTTCGTTTGAACATTTCCGCCAAAAAGATTGTCCCCCGTCGTTTCGATTTTAATATTGCCTTTTTCAGCAAACAAGGAACCGTCAAAACCGGTATAAACGTTTGTCTGATCCGCTCTTGTTGTCAAGGTTTTACCTGTTTGAATATCGGTACCATTAATTTCGACAATACCCAATTCACCATTTTTATCGCAGGCAATAACCTTGGTCGAGGCTGTCACGTTCGCATCGGCAAGATAAATATCTGATCCTTGAATCTGTTTACCGGTCAGAATTGAACCTTGTTGAAGGTAGACTTTTCCGGTAGTCAAAAATTCTTTGTCCATATTCATATCGTCAAGCACGATATCGCCTTTAACGATTGTATTGCGGCATGAACTCGCATCGGAGGCAATTTTGCTGTAGTCGAATCCCTGAAGGGTAACTTTACTGCCCTCGGAATCGGTTCCGATATAAATTTTATCGTTAAACGAGCCAATTTCACCGTCTTGACCGAGAATAAAAGTTCCGCCGGTAATTGTCAGTCTGGATTTATCGCGGTCTGTCGAAGCTCCGCTTAAAGTCGAGTTAAACGTATTAACACCGCCTGAGATGTTCACGTTACCTTTTTTGGACGATTGAACCTCTCCGTTGAAGGTATTGTTTCCGGACTGAATATTGATATCGTATCCTGTCAGCTCTGAATGATGGGACGAGGTAGCCTTCGTTTTTACCTCTTCAAACGTACTGCTTGGATAGTTTTGTGTATGAATGTTTATAGTTTCTGTTTTACTGATATTGCCGTATGGAGACCCCGAACCGTCAATTTCATACCCCATCGCGGCAGTTCCGGCGGCGAGAAACGCCCCCAAAGCCAAACGGGCCGCGTATCGGCTAAATACCGGAACATGAGATTTCATCACTCGTTTTAACATGGATAACTTTGCACGCTGCATAATAATTACTCCTTTGCTATACAGATTCTGCCAAATTGTTGATCGTATTTTTACAAATCTGTCGTTTCACCGCACAATATAATGTAGAAAAGCATTTTGTACAATAATTGAAAAGTCAAAACAACGTTCAAGAGAAAAACAACAAGCAGTCAAAGTATAAATGTTTCCAGATATATTTATATATCCAGAAAAGACAGAACAATCCATTGAGATTGTCTCGTTTAATATCGGCATATACGTACATACGTATATTATTACCGATTACGCACGCGCATAGAGCAGGAGTTTTGTAATTGCGATTTTTGCTCTTTTGATATACTGGTTACACTTAACTTTTTCCGATTTGCATAACAAAAATCAGTCGTTTCATTTCGCCTTAATCAGTACAATAAGGGATTATTGATTCTGGATGCGAAATCAAAACGATGTCAAGAAGAAAAAATCACGTTGTCATAGTATAACCTTCCTGTATCTCGTTACAAACGATTGCTGATATTAACTAAGGATAACAAAGCACAATTCAGAAACATTCAAACGGGATAAGTCTATCTGCTGCGATTGCCGTCCGAGGGTAGGGTGGGTTAAGGTTAAAGGACGCAATCGCCGCATTAAAATAAGTTTCAGTTGGAACACTGAATTATATCGGAACAATCCCCTATAAACTTTTGGAAAAAATATTTTTTTCTTCGATAGTTTTTTTGATAGAGAAAAATAAGCGATTTTTGAAGAAGGCGGATAAACGATTATTGGGGCGGAATAAAACGGCTGCTTTATGGCAATAATCTAAGCAGGAAAAAGTCAATTGGAACCAGTATAAACGGGATTTAGACAAACGATTCTTGCCGGCAGCCCCGGTTGTTGACCGGCAAGAATCGTAATAGAATAAAGCAACGAATCGCAACAGCTCCTGTTATGGCGTCTGATAATCTGACCCCAAAACAAATGTTGTATCAGCGAACAAAAAGCCCGCTGTTGAGTATACAAAAAGTTATACTATGACTACTTGAATTTTTCTCTTGACGTCGTTTTGATTTCGCCCAATCAATAAAACAACCTTTTGTTTTATTGATTGGGGCGAAATGAAACGACTAGAGGTTTGTTATTCAAACCGGAAAATTTCAAGTGGAACCAGTATACGATTTCTTATCCAAAATCAGTCCCATTTAAGAACGGCACCCGTATCCGCGCTGGTCGCTAACTTGGCGTACTTGGACAGGTAACCCGTCTTATAGCGCGGTTCCGGCTGCTTCCAGCTTTCCTTTCGCGTCGCCAGTTCCTGATCGGAAAGTCGGACGGATAAACTTCGGGCGGAAATATCAATATCGATAATATCGCCGTTTTTAAGCAGTCCAATCGGTCCTCCGGAGGCAGCCTCGGGAGAAATATGACCGATACAGGCACCCGCCGTCCCGCCGGAAAACCGTCCGTCGGTAATCAACGCCACGGAATCGTCCAGCTTAACGCCTTTAATCGCCGTTGTCGGAGCCAGCATTTCCTGCATTCCAGGTCCGCCTTTGGGACCTTCGTTGCGAATAACAACTACATCTCCCGCCTTCACCTGCCCGTCAACAATCCCTTGATAGGCTTCCGGCTCCGATTCAAAGATAACCGCCGGACCTGAATGAACCATCATACCCGGTAAAACGCCAGCCGCCTTCACGACCGCGCCTTTGGGAGCTAAATTCCCGTGTAAAATCGCTAATCCGCCTACTTGAGAATACGCGTTTTTCACCTCTCGAATACAATCTTTCGGATCAAACGGAAGTTGCAAATCTCGAACGCTAGCCGTCGTTCGCTCGACGGACATACCCTGATTATTCCGATTACCGGTACCCTGAACGGCGTACAATTCCAACGCTTCCTGGGTTACCGTATTACTGCGCAAGTTGAAATCGGCAATATTTTCAGCCAGCGTTTTTCCGGTAACCGTAACACAGTTCAAATGCAGCAATCCCGGCTTGCCAGACGCAATTTCTCCTAAAATGGTATGAATCCCGCCGCAATTATGAACGTCTTCTACGTGATAATGACAGGACGGGGAAACCTTGCAAATATTGGGCGTTTGATTAGACAGGTCGTTGATTCGTTTAACGTCGAAATCAATTCCCGCTTCAGAGGCAATCGCCAAAGTATGCAAAACGGTATTGGTCGAACCGCCCATAGCCATATCGAGAACCATCGCGTTATCGATAGAATCCGCAGTAATAATATCGCGGGGCAGGAATCCGGTTTTTCCCTTTTCCAGATCGTAAACCATTTCGACAATTCGATTAGCGGCTTTTTTGAACAAACGTTTACGTTC
>CAYZMZ010000056.1:0-11699 GCA_964479655.1 uncultured Planctomycetaceae bacterium | reverse complement strand
CCCCAACCGCGTAGCGGTTGAATGTTCATAGCCGTGCGTGAAACACACGGAAAAGAACGAACAAAAAAACGTCCCCAACCGCGTAGCGGTTGAACTGTCCCGGTAACAACCTCGACCATGCCTCGGGGTTATGGAGAAGACAGCTCGTAAAATCGTCCTGAGCGGTATTCTAAATATCGCTTTGTATACTACTGAAATAATCAAATATCTCGGTTGTATCCAACGCCCGGGCAATATCAAGGGGCGTTTGATTGAAGCGGTTTTCCGCGTGAATATCCGCTCCTTTTTTTACCAGATACATCACAATATCAATATTGGCATCGCGCACCGCTCGAAACAGCGGCGTTTCTCCGTCAACATCTTTTGAATCAATCAGCGTCTGCTTATCCAATAAATATTTTATCGTTTCAAAATTCCCAACGTCTACCGCTTCATGTAAAATACTGTCGCCTGAATTGAAATTGACATCCGCCCCCGCCTCGACCAGACATTTGATAATTGCTAAATCGCCCAGATGAATCGCCAGGTACAGAGGAGATACGCCTCGCGAAAGAACGCGCGGATCGCCCAAAACCGATGCCAGGGACGCATCCGGAAAATCGTCGTTGGAATTATCGCGCCCGGTTTCATCCTGCGGATTGTCATTTACCTCATTTTTATTAGGAGTATAACGGAGAATCAAATTGACGTCCGCCCCCAGTTTAATGATCAATTGTAAAGCCTGCGTCCATTTATACTGTATAATTTTGTGAATTACCCCTTCCCCCGCCTTGTTCAAAGCGTTTACATCCGCTGAATGCTCGATGAGGGTTTTGGCAATAACCAACGACATACTTTGGTAGTCTCCATTGTCGATATATTGCTCAAATAACTGATGCAGCGGAGTATCTCCAAAACTATTAACGCCATTGACATTTACGCCAAATGCGATCAAATATTCAATCGTCGGCAGCCACCAGCCTTTTACGGCGTTGTGCAAACAGGAAACCAAATCTTCCGGTTTATATAAGCCGGAATCGCAAAGATACTTCACGTTGTTAAGCTGACCGTATCGGGCGGCAACGGCAATGGCGGTATCGTCGTCAATGGTTTTAGCGTAAGGATCCGCACCGTTTTTCAACAGCGTTTTTATCATCGATAAATGGCGTCCGGCAGCCACAAAATGCAGCGGCGTATAACCATCTCTATCAGAATCGTTGACTTTTGCCCCGCGGGAAAGAAGCAATTCAAATTCGGATTGACTATCAACCCCGTTGGCTGCCTCCATGATTGGAGTAAGCCAGTCTTTATTCCGTTGATTTATATCTAATCCCTTATCCAAAAACCAATTGAGCAATTCAGCGTTGCCGAAACCGAAAAGCATGGATTGATCCTGATTATCTAAGGCAAACGGGTCGGCCCCCAATTCGACCAGAAACTCAGCGGGTTCCAATTCCCGGCAGTAAAACAGCGGCGTTCGTCCCCATTTATCACGGGAATCAATTTCTATTCCCTTGGAAAGGAGGAATTTGATTAAATCCATATCTCCCGCTTTGGCCGCCAAGGACAACGCACTTAAATCTGATGCACAATGACCGTTTACGTCCGCTCCCTGTTCGACTAGAAAACGAATTAAGTCCAAATCCTGAAGTTCTACGGCAGCCGAAAGCGGCGTTGCGCGATGAATATCCTGAACGTCAAGCGATGCTCCGTGCTGAATTAAATAGCGAACCATTTCAAGCCGGGACGACTTGGCGGAAGAGGGCTGGGGCGTTAAATCGGTGCCGTGATCAATTAACAAAGACGGCGAATCCTCGCTATTCGGTAAACAAGAGTCCCCTGAGTAAATTGCGTTCAGCAAGGCGGTTCGTCCGTCGTCGTCCCGGATATTTATGTCCATCATATCCATTTCAACGAAATACTTGAGCATCTCCAAGCAACCGCTTTCCGCCGCGCAGATTAAAAACGGAGCGGGGAAATTTTCATCGGAATCGTCGTCATCCTCCTCTTCAGAATCGTCGTCGAACTCGCTGTCCCCAAATTCGTCGTCGTTATTAAAATCGTCGTCTTCAGACGGGTCTGCGTCTATCAAGGCAATTTGTTCATCTATATTGATATTTGAATTATCTTCATCTGGATATAAATCGTCTTCCTGATTGGGTTCAAACAGTTCGGAATACTCAAGGTCTGCGGTTAGAGAATCGTACAGATGGCTGGCGTTGAGATTTTGCTGCTCCGCCATGGATACAATATCGATTCCCTGTTTAATATAATAATTGAGAATATCCAATCGTCCGGAACGGACTGCATGATGAACAGGTGTTTCGTCGAAAATATCTTCTACCGTAATCGACGCTCCTCTTTCAACCAGATACCGGATAACCTCCATCGTATTTTTCCCCGGCGCGTCCGGCAGATCGGTAGCCGCATAAGACAGCGGCGTGCGTCCTAAAGCGTTGGTATGATTTATATCCGCCTTGAGTTTCTCGACCATGTATTTTATGACTTCAACCCGACGACTTTCTACGGCATACTCCATCGCGTTGGTCGCCCATTTTTGCGGATTGAAATCGGGATTTTCGCTTTCCCTTTCAATTAAATAAACAAGAACCGCAAGAACCGACTCGGAGGATTCCTGATAATTGGTAAACCCTCGAGCGGCTCGGGTTAGCGGAGCGGTATAGGTATCGTCATCAGAATCTCCCGAATGAACATAAAAACTGCTTTGCGCGAAATGATCACCCAAGTCGGCGATTGTATTTAACTGATTCAAATAGAGAATCATATCCAACCGCCCCAGCTGAGCCGCATACGCAAAAATCGAGGGGTCTGCTGAACTTTCCTGAGGGAAAATAACCAGTCCCTGCTCAACCAGATATTTCATAATATCCAAAAAGCCATTTTGATTAGCAACGTAAAAGGCGTTAATCAGCGGTCCGGTTCCGGGAAACAATTCGCGCTGAAGATCCAAAAAACGTTCAACCAATTCAAGATTTCCGCCCTCGGCGGCATCGATAGACCAGTTATTGTTCCAAATATCCAAATCGCGGACATTGACCCCGTGCTCGATTAACCAGTCTACCAGTTCGGCGTTCCCGCTTTTTAAAGCCGCCCCCAAAACAGAAATATCTCCCTGGTAATACAAAACGTCCGCCCCTGCTTCTACAAGGGCTTTGGCTTGCTCCAGATCGCCTTTGATGCACGCGGCAAAGAGCCTGTCGTTCTGATTGGATTTTAACATTAATCTATTTTACGGTAAATAACGGGGCGGTTTATACTATCATTCCGTGATTTTTTCTATCGACGCCGTTGACTTTTTATTCCCTCGATTAGACGGACCCCTTTGAAATCCTCGACTTATCGACGAAACAAAGGGGCAGCTTAATTCTGGATCGCAAAATCAAAAACAGCGGCAAGAAGAAAAAATCACGCAGTCATAGTATAATCAGCGTACTACAAAGTTTACCATCTTTCCAGGTATAATAATTTCTTTGACGATATTTTTTCCTTCGACGGCAGCCGCAACTTTGGGGTCAGCCAGCGCAGCGGTACGCATAGCGTCTTTATCAGCATCAACTGGAATTTTTACCGTTGATTTGAGTTTACCGTTGACTTGAACGGGAATTTCCTTTTCGCTTTCCGTTAAAGCCGATTCGTCCCATGTCGGCCAAGGTTGGTAGGCCAAAGAAGACGTATGTCCTAAAGCCTGCCATAATTCTTCAGCAATATGCGGAGCAAAAGGAGACAGCAGCAAGACAAAGGTTTCCATCGCTTTTTTCGGACGCACGGTTTGCTTGGTGAAGAAGTTGGTAAACTCCATCATTCGGGAAATCGCGGTATTAAACGCCATGGAATCTATATCTTCGGTAACCGCTTTGATCGTTTTGTGAAGAATTCGGCGTTGTTCTTCTGTACAGGAAACGTCTTTAATCGCGGCGCACAAATCGTTGCCGTCGGCTTCGTCGTCAACAACCAATCGCCAAACGCGGGCCAGGAAGTTCCGAACGCCTCCGACTGCCGTTTCGCTCCAGGGTTTTACAACGTCCAGCGGTCCCATAAACATTTCGTACAGACGTAACGAATCAGCACCGTGTTCTTTTACTACGTCATCCGGATTGATTACATTTCCGCGGGATTTAGACATTTTTTCGCCGTTGGTTCCTAAAATCATACCCTGATTGACCAGTTTGTGGAACGGTTCGACAGTCGAAACGTATCCGCGATCGAATAGTACTTTATGCCAGAATCGGGCGTAAAGCAAATGCAAAACCGCATGTTCCGCGCCTCCAACGTATAAATCTACCGGCATCCACGTTTTCTCAATTTGAGGATCCACAAAACACTGATTATTTTTCGGATCTAAATACCGCAAATAGTACCAGCAGGAACCTGCCCATTGAGGCATGGTATTAGTTTCACGGATATACTTCTTTCCCTCTATTTCCTGATACAGCCAGGATTTAGGCGCATGAGACAGCGGCGGTTCCGGCTCGTGAGTTTGCGAGGTATGAGCCGCTTCCTTGGCCAGTTCGGAAACATCGAATTTTTCCATTTGAGGTAAATCGACCGGTAATTGTTCAGGCGGAACAATACGCATCAAACCGGTTCGCTTGCCGTTTTCGTCCAATTCATGAAGAATCGGGAACGGCTCGCCCCAAATATGCTGACGAGAAAACAGCCAATCCCGGAGTTTGTAATTGACCGCCTTGCGGCCGAATCCGCCCTGCGCGATATGGTCGGTAATAATCTGCTTGAACTCGGCCGTCGGCGTTCCGTTGAACTGCTCTGAATTAATAGCCGCGCCGTCGGCAATAAAAGCAGCGGTTCCGGCAAACAATTGCTCTCTAGCCGCCTTGTCTTCCTCCGAACTGACTTTGGGATCGACAACCGGAATAATCGGCAGATTAAACGCTTTAGCAAAATCAAAATCTCGCGTATCGTGCGCGGGAACCGCCATAATAGCCCCTGTACCGTAGGAAATCAAAACGTAATCAGCAATCCAAATTGGTACTGGTTTTCCGTTTACCGGATTAATGGCGTAAGAGCCGGTAAATACGCCGGTTTTTTCCTTGTTCAACTCGGTTCTGTCCAAATCGCTTTTTCGGGACGCGGCTTCCTGATAGGCTTTTACAGCCGCCGCGTTTTCGGGCGTTGTCAGCTTTCCAACGGCGGGATGTTCGGGAGAAATCACCATGTACGTCGCCCCAAAAAGGGTATCCGGACGCGTCGTATAAATTCGCAGTACCTCGGATTCCGGCTTACGCGGAAATCCGCTTTGCGCGCGCTGGGATTTCCAGCAATCGTATTGGGATTTATCTCCGATATAGAAATCGACTTCCGCTCCGACAGAACGTCCGATCCAATTTCTCTGCAACGCTTTAACCCCTTCAGACCAATCGAGTAACTCCAAGTCTTTTTCCAGTCTGTCGGCGTAAGCCGTAATTCGGAGCATCCATTGTCTCATCGGCATGCGGACAACAGGAAATCCCCCGCGTTCGGATACGCCGCCGATTACTTCCTCGTTGGCTAAAACCGTACCTAATTCCGGGCACCAATTAACCGGAGCTTCCAGCTGATACGCTAAACGATGTTCATCTTGAAAACGTCTAACTGCGTCCGTTCCCTGCTGCGATACGTCTTCAGGAATGGGCAATTCGGCAATCGGACGTCCTTTTTGCTGTTGCGGATCAAACCAGGTATCAAACAGAATCAAAAAGATGAACTGCGTCCAGCGAAAATAATCGACGTCTGTCGTCGCCAGTTCGCGATCCCAATCGTAGGAAAAGCCGAGCATTTTCAGCTGTTTGCGGAACGTATCGATATTTTTATGGGTCGTAACTCTGGGATGAGTACCGGTTTTTTTGGCATGCTGTTCGGCAGGCAAGCCGAAGGCGTCCCATCCCATCGGGTGCATAACTTTGATTCCCTTCATTCGGCTGTAACGGGAAACAATATCGGTTGCCGTATAGCCTTCCGGATGTCCAACGTGCAAACCGTTTCCGCTGGGATAGGGGAACATGTCCAGAACATATTTCTTCTTGGCTCCAGGCGGTAAAACGGAATCGACCGCAAAAGTTTTATTGGATTCCCAAAACGCTTGCCATTTAGGCTCTATAACAGCAGGATTGTATCGCATGATAGGTTTATATGAATTTTCAGGTTATAAACAGGGAAACCGGTAATAATTTCCTCTGTAGCAAAACAAAACTTATTCATTATATTATACCAGATAGAAGAATTAATAGAAGTAGATAGCAAAAATATGGCTTTTTTCTCAAATTCTGTTTGTCAAAAATATAAAATGTTTCTGTTTGACAGCTAAAATTACGGATAAAACGATTCCGATGCAACAATTTGGAGAAAGTATGTTGGAGAGGTAAAAAGAACATTTTTCAAATATTTTCAAAAAAAGGGAAATTCCATGTAGACCTTTATCCTCTAACGGTGTATAATAAAATAGATATGCTTGTGGGGAGATGTTCCCTTCTGAGGAATAGTATCCATTTTTTAATTCAATTTATTATTGAGAGGCTAATTTATGACACGTAAATTGATGTCGTTTGTCGCATTGATTCTAATGTTTTTTGCTGTCGGCATGGTTCAGGCAAAAGACGCTGCCCCGTTTGCCGAAGTCAGTATCGCCAGTTACAATACCCTGGATGCGAATGCAGAATTGCTTGGTAAGATGCTGGATAACCCGCAAATCGGTATTCTGTTAAAAATGCTCGATGCTCAACTGGGTGAAGATATTATGGGGGTATTAGACAAAACCAAGCCGATTGGTGTTTCGCTCTATTATTTCGAGACGCATCAGGACGCTAACCCCATCTCGTTTATGACGTTCCTGCCGCTTTCCAAACAGGAGCCGTTGCTGGAAAAACTCGCTCAGATGGACGAGCAAATTGAAGCTAAAGATGATTTTGAGTTTGAAAAGACCAAAATGACTCAAGTTTCTTTTTCTTCAGAAAACAATTTTTATCTGATTACAAAAGAAGGTTGGACGTTTGTATCGGACAAGCCGGAATTGTTACTCAATCTTCCCAAAAATCCGGCGGAAATTTTAGGCGATTTACCGGCTAAATACGCCTTGGCTACCAAATTCCACATTGATCAGATTCCGGAAAAAAGCAAGAAATGGCTAATCGACCAAATTGAAAGCGGAATCACGGCGGCGGAAAATGAAGGAACATTCGACGCCGATTCCGATGAAGACGATATCGATGTTGATTCCGAGGACGAAGATGCTGACGAAGACGAAGATCAGGCTGACGATAAAGCCGATTCCGAAACCGTCTCCGCCAACGATAACTCCGATGACGACGATGATTCTGTCGAAGATGCCTTCGGCGATGATACCGAGGACGAAAACGAAGAAGACGAACAGATCGGAGCTTTAAAAAATCTGGAAAAGATTTCCAATAAAGCTCAATTAGAAAACGTTAAACTTGTATTGAACGAAGTGAAAACCATAACTATTGGTTTCGGCGCCGATGCCAAAAAGGAAACGTTATTTTTAGATTGTGATGTCGATACAATTGAAGGTTCCTCGTTTTCCAAAGCTATTCAAACATGGGAAAAAATCAAGCTGTATACTAACGTACTGCTTCCCGACGCTACTGTGGCTATGTCCAGTACTACAGGAGGATTGCAATCCCAGATAGATTCCTACAAAACGTTCTTCCCGTTGTACAAAACAATTGTCATGCAACAGATCAAGAATAATGTTGATTTGAGCGACGACAAACTAGCGCAGCTGGAAAAATTGATTGATAAATCGTTGAATTTTAGTTTGGAAACTATGAATAAATCCGTTGATAATCCGATTACCGGCGGCGGAGCTTTTTATTTCAAAGATAACGATTTGTCTTATGTTGCCGGAGCAAAAGGTATCGATTCCGCAGCTTATGATAGTTTGATTAAAGAGTGGGTTGATTTCCTCGATAAGGATAAAAAGTATTACAAAGCCGACGTTGAACAGTGGAACGGCTTGACTTTCAGCCTGATCGATATTCCAACCGCGAAGCTAATCGAAGGAATTAATAAGCTCGATGAAGCGGACAATTCCGATGACGAAGACGAAGATGCGGACGAAGATTCTGTCAATACCACCGAAGAGTTTACCAAATGGATTAAGAAAACTTACGGCGACAACCTTCAGATTGCTTTTGCCTTTGGAAAAGAACAAGCTTTTGCGGCATTAGGCAAAGACGCCGTTGGACTGATTAAAAAAGCCGCCAGCAACGATGCCAAAGCTCCGCAAGAGGTACAGCAATACATGGTTATCAATCTGCAGGAAATTTTTGAAACGTTCTCCAAGTTACCGTTTATTCAAGAAGATGCCCGAGATACAATGGACGCCTTGGCAACCTCTGCCAAGGGCGAAGACAGCCAGGCCAAGATATATGTAACCGCAAAGTGCGCCAAGAAGAATGTCTGTTTTCGCTTGGAAGGCGAAAAAGGCGTTTTCCGGGCTATCAATACCTTAATTATGTTTATGTCCATGGGACTGTAAACTAAATCGACTTTGTATTGTTCCCTCCCTGTACGCTCCTGGCGGATGATTTCAATCTGCCAGGAGTTGTTTTTTGGCTTATCTGTATTTCCCGTAAGAAAAACCTCTGTTTCCGAACGCCTTCCCGACACGGAACAATATCTGTTTACCTTCCGTAGACCCCGCCAGGAGCGATTTGCTCCCGTCGAGAACAACGTTCCAGTCCCCATAAGTCAATCTCCGGTGTTGACGATTTTAAAATAATCAGGAATTTATTCTATAACTACGCAACTTTTCCCGTAAAGTCGTTTTATTTTGCCTGAATCGGTAAAATAAGGGGGGATTTGATTCTGGAGGGCGAAATCAAAACGACGTCAAGAAGATAAAAAACCGTAGTCATAGTATATTTCCTCTAAATCGATCTCAGCGGCGGATAAGCAATGTATCGCTTTTTATCTCTAAAACATCCATTCCGTAAACGGCTGATGTCATTTCTTTGAGTTGATCGACAATCTTTTTCTCTTCGGGGGACAGATACTCAAGATAATCGGTGATTTGATCGTATCCGTTTTGCGAAGGCTGGCTCCGTTCTAAATCGAAAACGACGCGCCCCAATTCCATAAGAGTATTCGTATCCTCGTTTTTACTGCTTGTCTCATCCTGATTTAGGGATTGCGACATAATTTGGGAAATTGCCGCCATTTTTTTCTGCAGTCCCATCTCATATACCAGCTCAGATTTTTCGCTATCGGATTGCACGCCAACACCGTCCAGTGTTCTAATCGCATCCGAGAGTATAGGAGGTGATATAAAATTAGCTTGCCAAACAGCCTCAATTAATTGACCTAACGTTTGAACACGTGGTGCAAAACAATACCAGTCAAAAAGTCTTGATAGAAAATTAACGGTTAAGTATATAAAAAGCAATGTGACAATACCGCACATACAAAAGTACATTGTAGAAAGCGGATTTATACCCCACGTTGTCCAGAAACGAAAGCCCGAAAAAGGAGTAAAAAGCAGTAAGAAAATTACCAAAACTATTATCGTTCTTGCGGACCAGATTTTGATTTTTTCTCCTATAGGGAATATTTGTAAAATACTTTCCTGCGGCATCTGCCAATCTTGCTTTAACATTGCTTGGGTAAATTGATTCCACCGTTTTCGTCTTCCCGGACGAGGAAATAATTGATTGAGCGACTGCGTTGCGTCCTGTTGCTGGAGCGATAAATTAGGGGAATCGGAAAGATTCATTTTCTCAAACGTTCCGATAATTATTTCTCGCGTTTCTTCCATAGAACTCGCCTCAAACCGTTTAAAACCCTTGCGGCAAAATAGCGGCGTAACCGCCTCTACTCCCGGTTTTGTATCGTCTTGGGGGAGTTCGTGGCGCAACTCGAAAAGTACCGACAGTACCAACTCGCCAAAGGTCGAACAGGGGTCTTCCAGGCGAACATCAAATTTTCTTTCTACTCGAAAGAATAAGTCTACCAATTCCAGTCCCATAAGTCAATCTCCAGTGCTGACGATTTTAAAATAATCAGAAATTTATTCTATAACCACGCAACTTTTCCCGTAAAGCCGTTTCGATTTCGTCCCCAAATCAGAACCCGAAAATTCTTGATTTATTGACTCAGGTGAAATGCAAAACGGCGTCGATAGGAAATTTCATGTAGTTATAGTATAAAAAACAATGATAAATTAATGTATAACAGGTCGTTATGTGTACTAATAAATCGAATTGCTGTAGTCTACTTAACAACACGCAGTAAAGCGTATTTCTTTTTCCCCGAACGCAATACAATCGTTGTTTCTGAAGCCAGGGAAGACGGATTGAGGATTGTCTGCGGGTCGGAAATACGACGGTTGTTCACGTAGGCGCCGCCCTGCTCAACGGTGCGCCGGGCATCGCCTTTGCTTTTAGCCAGCCCGGTTTTAACGAAGGCGTCCAACAATCCAATTCCCTGCTGTAATTGCTCAAACGGAATTTCTACGCCGGGCACATTTGCAAAAATCGAGGTTAAATCGGAATCGGACAGGTGCGTAATTTCCGCTCCGAAAAAGATTTCTGTAGCCGACAACGCCTTTTTCAAGCCTGCTTCGCCGTGAACCAGCTTCGTAACAACTTTTGCGACTTCTTTCTGACCGATTCTTTGTCCTAAATCGGCTTGATGAGCGTCCAACAGTTCGTTAATTTCGGATTCAGACTCATCAGAAAACAGCTTCAGTACCTTCGGTACGTCGGTGTCTTCGATATTGATCCAATACTGATAAAAAGCGTAGGGAGACGTTCGGTTTTCGTCCAGCCATAGCGCACCGCCCTCCGACTTGCCCATCTTGGAACCGTCGGATTTAGTTAGCAGCGGACAGGTCAAGCCGAAAAACTGAGCGTTTCGCATCTTTCGTCCTAACTCACAGCCGGTCGAAATGTTTCCCCATTGATCCGAACCGCCAATTTGAAGCTGACAACCGTAAGAATCGTACAAATGTACAAAATCATACGACTGAATCAATTGATATGAAAATTCAGTGTAGCTGATTCCCGAATCGGATTCTATGCGTTTTTTTACGGAATCTTTGGCCAACATCGCATTGACTGAAAATAGCTTTCCGACATCGCGAAGAAACTCCAAATAGGAAAATTTTCCCATCCAGTCGAAATTATTGACGATTTCAGCCTTGTTTTCAGCGGAATCAAAATCAAGAAATCGACGCATCTGACTTTTTATGCACTCAACGTTATGCTGAATTTGATCGGTATCCAGCAAATTTCTTTCGGAACTTTTTCCGGAAGGATCGCCAATCATACCGGTCGCGCCGCCGACCAAAGCCAAGGGTTTATGCCCCGCACGCTGAAATCGACGCAAAAAAGTCAAGGCGATTAAATGCCCTACGTGCAACGAATCGGCAGTCGGATCGAAACCGGCGTAAACGGTTCGAGAACCCTGATTTAAAAATATCGGAAGGTTTACATCGTCGGTAGTTTGATTGACCTGACCGCGCCATTTTAATTCGGAAAATAAATCTGTCATGGTTTAATATAAATTTGAATGTTCTGGTAAGCCGTTTTCGTTCGCCTTAATCGGTAAAATGGGGAGTTATACTATGACTACGTGAATTTTTCCTTCTTGACGTCGTTTTGATTTCGCTAACCAGAATCAATCAAACAACCTTTTTTTGATTGATTGGGGCGAAATGAAACGACTGCGGTTTGTTATACAAACCGGAA
>CAYZMZ010000055.1:0-11746 GCA_964479655.1 uncultured Planctomycetaceae bacterium | reverse complement strand
AGGATAAGCAAGATCAGGATAAGCAAGATCAGGATAAGCAAGATCAGGACAAGCAAGCCGGGAAGGAATCGCAAGAGCAAGTTCAACCGGGTGAGTTATCCGAACAGCAAGTTCATAGTATGCTTCGTCGCGTTAAAGCGCGACAAGATGAAAAACGGCAAAAGGAAGAAGAATTACGCCTTTTGCTCAACCCCCCTGAAAAAGTTGAAAAAGATTGGTAAAATAGTGTTTAAGCTATGACTAGGTGATTTGTTCGACTCGACGTCGTTTTGTTTTACCCCCTCCGGGAGAAACGAAACCCCGGTTTTTCCAATTAGGGGGGAATCAAACGGCGGGTTTGTGAATATATAAATCGGAAAATTTCAAGTGGAACCCGTATCAGTGAAATCAATATAATATGGTTTACGTTTCCCGCTGAAAAATCCGGAGAATCCAATATGTGTTTGGTTGGTTAAAATTATGAAAATAAATAATCCTTTAATATTACTGACGATTATTAGTTCCTTGACCGCTTTTTCGGTAAGTGGAATCGCGGCAACGCCGACGGCGGAATGCGTGATTTCTTCCGAAGGGCAACCCGTATCAAAAATATACGAAGGGCAACCGATTGATATGCAGGTCGTTCTCAACGACGCCGACCCCGTTGAGCCGGAAATTGCGCCCGATTCCGATTTTCAGGTATCTTTTGTAACCGATCAATCGCTTAATACAACCCGTATCAGTATTATTAATAACCACCGAATTGATAACAGTCAGAAAAAGCACGTGTTTGTTTATAAACTGGTGCCTCAAAAGACCGGTGTACTTACAATTCCAACCGTTTCTTTTAATATAAAAGGGCAGGTTGTTGCCGTTCCGGAAAAACAAATTGAAGTTCTTCCGGCTCAAAAACAGGATTATATCAGGATGAAAATTTTGGTAACCAGCAAAAATAAGCCGATTGGCGATAATCCGATTTATCCCATGCAGTCGTTCGATGTAACCTTGCGAGTTCAGGTAAAAGCGTTTCCCGAGCCGTATTCAAATCAAAATCCGTTGTCTGCCTTGGATACGCCGCCGCGATTACAAATTCCGTGGGCAAGCGAAACTCTGCCGGACGGGATTAAGTCCAATTCTGATGTCAATTCATGGCTCAGTCCTTATAGCAGTCAGCATGGATTTTCTATAAACGATTATCAAAAGCAAATGTCTGCCTTTGATTTAATGGGTGATTTTGGATTCGGTTCCCGGATTAAGCCGCAACTGTACGCTTTTTTACCTGCTGAAAAAAAAGTGACTCTGCCAGACGCGCAGGGTGTCGATACGTTATATTATCAATTCGATTTTACTCGTCGTTTTACGGCAGTTAGAACGGGCACGTATTCTTTCGGTCCCGTTAATTTCAAAGGCGTTTTAGGAGTTAAGGTAGAAGATAATAAACTTATCGGCGAAGGAATTTACGCCAGTACGCCTGCGGCAGAAGTTACGGTTTCGCCGCCTCCGATTCTAGGACGTCCTCAAAATTACGTCAATGCAGTCGGACTGTTTGAGATGACGGCGAATCTGGTTCCGACTAAAACCCGGGTTGGAGAACCGATGACTTTAACCCTGACAATTCGAGGCGACGGGGCGATTGAAGATATAACCGCTCCAAAATTGGAACAGATCAAGGAAATTAAAGAGCATTTTAAAATATACGATGCGACCGATAAAATCGAGGATAGACAGGTTCAGTTTACGTGGTCTTTACGTCCTTTAGATGATACCGTCAAGGAGTTTCCCGCGATAAGCGCGTCTTATTTTGATGTAGATTCCGGTCAGTACTATCAAATGAAAACGCCGCCGATTCCGATTACCGTAAGCAAGTCAACCGCGTTACAGATGGATACTATATCAGCGGGCGGAACAGGTAATTCAGCGGACCAGTCCTGGAAGAATCAGCAAGGCGGAGTACATGCCAATATAACCAATATAAATGCGTTGAGAGAAAGCCGATTCAATTTAATAGAATCGAAAAAATTGTTTTTATGGATAAATGGTACTATATATACGATATTTATAATACTATGCGGTACAATTTTACTGTTGAATCAATTTCGGCTCGACCCCGTTCAGTCACGTCGATATTTTGCTCGATCCAAAGCGTTGTCGGAAATTCATAAATCGACAGCTTTGTCCAGTGAGATTGAAAAGCTGGAAAAAGCGTCCAAAATTATTGCTGTTTACGCCGCCGATAGAATGAATGTCCCAGCCGCCGGACTGACGCCTGAGGACGTTTTGCGATTACTGCGGCAGGACGGCGTAAAAGACCCGCAAACAATAAAATCCGTTGAGCAATTATTGCAATCCGCAGACGCCGCCCGCTATTGCGGAATGGCAGGCAATACTCAAAACAGTTTAATTCAGGCAGAAAAGTTAATTAGAAGTTTTTAGAATGATGAAAAGATTATCAAGATGTGTATTTGTACTGTCGTTGTTTTTAATACTATTTAACGGTTGTAGCGAACCGTTGTCGTCTGATACGGTCAAGCAATTTCAAGACGCTTTAACTGTTTTCAATCAGGCTCAGAAGCCGGAAGATTACCTCAAATCAGCTGAAATTTACGAATCCCTGATTAAACAAGGCGTTCGTTCCGGCGCGATTTATTATAATCTGGGGAATGCGTACGCTATGTCAGAAGAAAAGCCGAAGGCGTTGGCCGCTTATCGTCAGGCGGTTTCCTATATGCCGTCCAACGCTCATTTGCTGGATAATATAAAATCGGTTGGCGGCAAAGATAAAAATATTCCGCTGTTTGAAAACTTGTTTTTCTGGCAAAATTGGATTTCCTTTCCTGCCAAGGCGATTATTGCAACCTCGTTTTCCGTTCTGTTTTGTGTTTCCGGTATTCTTTTGGTTTTATTGCGAAATAAAAGAATGTTTTTTGTCAGTCTGATATTGTTTTTACTGACAGTATGCGCTTTTGTATCGGTTCAATACGACTACAATCGTTTTGTTCTTACGCAGCACGGGGTAATTGATCAACCCAACGTAATTGCCCGCAAAGGAGACGCCAACACGTATGCCGAGGCCTTTACCCAGCCGCTTACCGAGGGAGTTGAATTTACCGTTTTGCAGCATCGTTCAAACTGGCTTTTTATCCAGCTAGACGATTCTCATGAAGGCTGGGTTCCCGCGAACAGCGCAATTGTATATTAGGTTTCAATGTATATTAGATAAATATATAAAGCAGTATATTTAATAGTACGGCAGTATATGTCTACTATCCCGTAATGGGGAACATGACAATTACAGTAAAATCGCAACGATCGTTAAAATAACGCCGGCGATAATATATCCGTTGCTCGGCTCGGCAAACCAGAAAATCCCCGCCAATGCTCCCAGGGCGACCTGAGAGGCGTTCATCAAATTCATAAAAGCCAGCGGCGCAATCAGCAATCCTTTTACCAAGGCGATAAACGCCGCTAAATTCGCTAATCCTGCAAGGGTAATATAGAACAGCTGTTCTCCTGTCAACGCGGTTTGAATTGCAGACCCGTGTTCGATCAAACTCCAGATTCCCAGTACGACCGTTCCGCTGCCGGGAACCAAAAGAATCGGAACCCAAAACGAAACATCGTTTTTACGCGAATATCTGACCGCCGCCATGGTTGACGAACTCATTGTCCCGACCAGCAAGCCGCTAAAAATTATTATAAGAACTCCGCCCCAGGTTGTTGAAATTGCCGTTGCGCTTGGCGTGCCGGTACTGTCGTTTAAACTCATGCCGATTCCAATAAATACCACCGCAGCCAGAATTACAATCAGACCGAAAAATACGCGGATATTAAATCGTTCGCGCAAGCAGAATAAATCGTATAGTTGCGCTGAAAGCAGACCTCCGGTCCAAATGCAAGACAGCCCCACAGCAATTCCCGCTACGCTAAAAATCCAAAGATAGGTCATATTCCCCAGAATTTGCATCGCGGCGGAAACGCCAAACAAAAGTCCCCAAAATCGCCATTGATGTCGGGAAATACTGCCGTTGTACAGTCCCCATAGAACAAAGGGAACCGCAAAGACGGCGGCAAACGATTCTTTCAAACAGATAGTCAAAGAAAACGGACTGTTTAATTCCGTCAGTTGCCGCATAAAAATCGCGGCTAAACTGTAGAAGAACGCCGATAGCAGTCCGTAGAGAAATCCGCTAAACTCGGCTGAACGAAATGAATTTATTTTTATATTAGTAAACATAATATCTGTTAAGTTTGATGAAACTCGATTGAAATCTGATTGAAAAACAGTCGATTGTTCTCCTTGTACCGACCGGCTTGGAGAGCGGCAATCAAATGATTCAAATTCTCCCCGCCTTATATGATGCCATTTTTTATTAATTTTACAACGGGGTTATATTATGACTGTTTGGATTTTTCTATCGCCGCCGTTTTGATCTCGCCGCCGTATGAATAAAAACACCCCGTTTTACCGATTAAGGCGAAATGAAACGGCTGTTTTATAATAATATAAACCGGGAAATTTCAAGTGGAACCAGTATAGTTTTATAAGTGGGTAAAAACTTCAAAAAAACGCGATGGAAAGTATTTTCGATAATAAAATGAGAAGAATATCTTTTGATTGGAACCAACGATACAAGACTCAACTATTGAATTAAAAAAGCAATTCAATATCCTATAACATATTCCTAATCGAAAATTATTTTATTGCAGTATATTGCAAAAATATTTCTGTTTGTTATACTTAATAGCTGTTTTAAGTGTTTTTGTTTCAATTTTTTTCAAGGCATTTTGATCGGAACCAACTCTTGGTTTTCGGGCATGGTTATGCTTTCCGAAATCAACACCCTAAATCTGTTGGTTACTTCCCCCCTTGTAAAAGAGTACTTTTAGATTATAATAAACAAGTTAGGTTGTTAGAATATGCGTGTTCCCTCGCTTTGGGAATTTCCTTTAGGAGGTATTTTATGTTGTTTTCCTATCTTGATCCATTTACCGGCAGTATGATTCTCCAGATTCTTGCGGCAGGTTTTTTGGGCGTTTTGGCTTTTTGTCGCCCTCTTTGGTGTTTTTTGACAGGTAAAAGCACGCAGAAAAAAGATACATTGGACGATTGGGATGAATCTGCTCCCCAAGACAAAAAGGGAGAGAATCCACGTGAGTAACGTTTTTCAGAATTTTGGTTCCTTTCGAGATCCCGCAGGCTTTGTTTATGAAAAGGAAGATCGGATTCTTCGTACTGTCAACGAAGTGGGGAAAGAAGACTGGCTTAAGTTTGTAGCGTCTGGACTTTCAGATCAATTGCAAAAAGCCGGCTGGCTAATTCCCTACAAGGAGCTTGCGGAAAGTCCGGATCACGAGTTACCCGCGAAAAACGTTTGGCGGTATCTGTCTGTTGAAAAAGTTCCTTTTCTCTCGTATCCTTATGAATGGAGCTTCCACCAACTACGAGATGCAGCTGTCCTGACACTGAAAATTCAACTTTCCGCATTGGAAAAGGGGATGTCGTTGAAAGATGCTTCTGCGTACAATATCCAAATGTATCGGAGTCGTCCTATTTTTATTGATATTCTTTCTTTTGAAAAATACCCAGAAGGTAAACCATGGACAGCATATCGGCAGTTTGTGATGCACTTTTTGGGACCTCTTTTGCTGATGAGCAAAAGGGATATTCGCTTTTTGGCTTTGTTGCGGGATTGGATAGAAGGATTTCCGATAGATTTTATATCAAAAAATTTACCGTGGCGCAGTCACTTTAGTCCCTCATGCCTAATTCATATTCATTGGCATGCAAAATTGTTAAAAAAATACGAACAAACTCGTGGAGAAACGCCAAGTAAGAATATCGGTTCGCTTTCCAAGGTCCAACTAATTCGGATGTTGGAAGGGTTGCTTGCGTTTGTCCAAAGTTTGAAGGCGCCTCACCAGACAACGGAATGGGGAGATTATTATAACGATACAAACTATACAGACAGCGCGTTTGAATGCAAAAAAGAAATAGTGCGTTCTATCTGTCAGCGACTGAAGCCCCAAAAGGTATGTGATTTAGGAGCGAACTGCGGCGAATTTTCGCGTGTGTTGCCCAGCGATATTCCGGTTATTATTTCGGCTGATATAGACCCTGTAGCCGTAGACAAAAATTATGTTCAGGTACGTCGCCAAAAAGAAGTGAATCTTTATCCCATCCTTCAGGATTTAACCAATCCGTCTCCAGGGATTGGCTGGATGAATCAGGAACGTCAGTCGTTTGAACAGCGGGCGAAATGTGATATGCTGTTATCGTTGGCATTAATTCACCATTTATGTATTGGCAATAATTTACCATTTGATTACGTAGCCCGCTTTTTCAGACGTTTAAGTCCTGTCGCCGTGGTAGAATTTGTGCCGAAAGAAGATTCTCAGGTTCAGCGTTTGCTAAGCTCTCGCGAAGATATTTTCCCCGAATATGATCTGGAACATTGTACTGAAGCATTTCTAAAATATTATAAAAAAGTCGAACAGGTTCCCGTGAAAGATTCCCTGCGAACTATGCTTGTTTTGGAAGGTTAAATGATGAAAGAAAATTTATGTAAGGTCTTTTGGATTTCCTTGTTGTTGGCATTGACGTATTTGTTCACCGGACTTTGTATTGCGATAGGAAATCAGGACGAATTTACCTTCTTTCTGAACGAAGCCTTAATTGGAACCGGTATTGTTGCACTGGTAATATTCTGCTTTTTTCTGCTTTTTCAAAGTGCATTTTGTTTTTTTCTCCCAAAATATAGCTACCAAGTTATGTTGGCTTGTTTGATTCTTGCAATTTGTGGTTATTTACAGGCAAATGTTTTGCTTTGGAAAATAGAAATTGCTGGGGGAACTTTGCTGGGTTTTGAAAACTTTGATTCTCGGGTGTTGACGGAGTTGATTCTCTACGGTATTGTTATTGGTTTAGTTTGTCGTTTTTATCTATTTTTTTACGATAATATAAAAAAACTGAGTTTGGTTTTAATCGGAGTACAGATTATTGGTTTGATTTCAAGTTACATGGCGGGACAAGAGTCTTTGTTTGTACAGCCATCTCTTAATTATTCAGATAATGAGATGATTCCCGAAGAGAAATACTTTGCTTTCAAGAATGAGGAAGGAAAGTATCATTTTTCTGACCAAAACAATATCATTGTTCTGATTTTAGATACGCTTGGGGAGAATTATTACTCGGGAGCATGTAAGAATTCTGGGGGAAATTTGCAGAATGATTTTCGAGACTTTACTCATTTTTCCCATTTAATTTCGCCAAATCCTTGGACACAGTACGCGGTACCCATGTTGATGACTGGTTCTGATGTTTTTGAAGAAAATACGGGAGTTAATTCGGTTCAAGGCAGTTACTTCGAAAGAAAAAAGAAAGCCTATCAATCTCCTTGGAATCTTTTTAAAAATTGCTCCCAAAATGGCTTTCGATGTGATGTCGTAACTTTTTTTAAAAAGCCTTATCCGGTTTGTAAGGCTTGGATTGCCAATTTGGAGTGTGTTCGTTCGAAGCATATTCAACTCTCGCTTCTTCTTTCAGATCGTTTTTTCCCAATGGTTAATTATCGATTTTCACTGTTAGTTTTGAAGAAACCAGCTTACCTTCAAACTCAAAAATACGCATGGACAATCTATAATTGCATTCAAAAATATTTTTATGGTTCGAATATTCAAAGTGTGTGGAGCAAGGGAGATCAGATTGGTTTCTCAGATATGAGTACGTCGAAAGTACAAGAGCAACAGGAAAATATCCGTTCCAATACAGATTCTTTTTTCTGGAATATGGAGCCTCATTTTCGTATGGACCACCAGAAACAATTTTTTGTATGCCATCTTCAAAGTGTTCATGTTCATGGTATCAATGAGAAAAGTTATGAGCGCGAGCATTATATTCAACTGGCGCAAACGGATTTGGAACATGTCGTTGATTTTTTGAAATATCTAAAAGAACGTGATATTTACGATAATTCCTATATTGTTATTGTTGGGGATCATGGATCATATCGAGAGCCTGAATATCACCAAAATCCTTTCTTGTTAATTAAGCAACCGCAGGTGAAGCAAGAAAAAATCGTAGAAAATACGGAAAATATACTCATGCGTGACATTGCTCCCACGATTTTATCCGATCTGGGAATATCGCCCGATGCCCCTTCGATTTGGAATCTTTCCCCGGCAGAAAAAGCGGAGCGAGAAAAGTTTTGGAATAACCGAAACAACAAAATAGAGTTTATTCACTAAACATACTGAATTAATTCTATATGTTTAGTGTGATTATTTATATAGTTATTTATTTGTAAATCAACTCAACGTAACGTATATGATGCTATTTTTTATTAATTTTACAATGAGATTATACTATGACTACTTGATTTTTTCTTTTGACGTTGTTTTGATTTCGCCCGAACAGAATAAAACAATCCCTTTGTTTTGTTGATCTGGGCGAAATGAAACGACTGATTTTTGTTATGCAAACCGGAAAAAGCCAAGTGGAATCGTTTTAATTTTACGCCATAAGAATAAAAACTCGCTATTTTATCGATTAGAACGAAATGAATCGGCTTGGTTTATATCAATACAAACCGGGTTATTTCAGATGGAATCAGTATAGCATAGGAAATTTCGATGGTATATAAACCGTTTTTTGCAAAGAAAGAGTAATAAAATGAATCGAATTGGTTCTTGGGGAATTTGCGTGATAATTATTCTTTTTTCCACGCTTTCGCTGGGCGCGACCGACTATTTTGTGGATAGTCGGCAGGGGCGCGATTCCAATTCGGGTAGAAGCACTCCTCAGGCTTGGCGTACAATTGAAAAGGTGAATCAATTCAAATTTCAACCGGGAGATCGAATTTTTCTTAAATGCGGTTCTACGTGGAGAGAATCGCTTTTGCCTCAGTCGGGCGAACCGGGTAAACCGATAACTTACAGCTCGTATGGAGAAGGGGCAAAACCAAGACTGATACGGTCGATAAATCTGCAAAATCCGAAAGTATGGATTCCTGCGGGGAAAAATCTTTGGAAAACGCCGTCTAATTCGTTTTCTGTCGGCGAGTTGTCTGACGATACCATGAAAGGCAATTGGTCTGTTTATTGTGATGGAAACGGCAGAGCAAAACTTAAATTCGATAAAGATACCGCAGGCGATCTAAAATTGAATCTAACATGTATTCATCATGGTGATAAAAACAGCAATATACAATTATCGCTTAATCGATTTCCGGTTCAATCCAAACAGAGTTTTGTTTTCCGCTTTCGTGCGAAAAGTTCGATTCCCTTTGATTTTACAAACGTATCAATGATCAAAAGCGGTTTCCCCTGGACCAGTTACGGAACGGCTTCCTTTTCTTCCAGCCGAATTGTACAGCAATGGAAAGATTTTGAAATTCTGTTTGTTTCCAACCATACCGCCGACGATTGCAGGGTAACATTTTTCCTGGGAACGGATATTCCGGAAGGGGCTGTACTGGAAATTATTCCACTTGAAACCCGCTCGGCGACCGTATCTTCAACCGGTTTGAGTGCGGATGTCGGAAACGTTATCCTTATTCAATCGGGAAAGTCTGACAAAACAGCCGGGGTAAAACGCTGGAGTAAGGAATCGCTTAACGCTCAAGCCGATTATTGGTTTAATTTATCGGACGGTGATTTGTGGTTTTATTGCGATAAGAATCCTGGTCAGAAGTACAGTTATATCGAAGCGGCACTGAAATACAATCTCATTCAAGCGGGAAATCAGCATGATTTTGTAATTGACGGTATCGAGTTTTCTAATTCTGCTGCGCATGGAATGGGAGGCCCAAATATACGCAACGCAACGATACGGAATTGCGAGTTCAACTGGATTGGCGGAGGGCATCTGTATACTAAACCGGGACAGCAGCCAACCCGATACGGAAACGGTATCGAATTTTGGTGCGCCTGCGAAAATAATCTGGTTGAAAACAATCTGTTCACTGAAATTTATGATACTGCCATGACCAATCAAGGTCCCGATAAATGTTTGGTTAAGAATATTGTCTGGCGGGGGAATACGGTGCGTCGTTGCGAACAGGCCTATGAAGTATGGTTTAGTTCCAAGGAAACAAAAGTTGAAGGGGTAGTATACCAAAACAACCAGAGTTTTGACTGCGGTTACGGCTGGGGACACGCTCAGCGTCCGAATAAAAACGCCTGCCATTTATTATCCTATAGTTTGGAACCGAGCAAATTGGATATTACCTATCGTAACAATCGGTTTGTCAATTCGGCAAATTACATGATCTGGTTTTTCAATTCGCGTTTATCCGAGGTTAATATTGATCAAAACACGTATTCTCAGACGGGTGAAAAACCGATTGAACAACCCCTGTTTCGCTGGAAAGGCGTAGACGGCGTTTCCTTCGAGTCGTATCGTCGTCAAACTGGACAAGATAAGCAATCCCGGTTTGAATAGAATGCGAGGGTATAAATTGGGAATTTTCATGTAGTATCAGTATAAAACGGCATAAAACGGCGTTAAGGGGAAAAATACCCTGTCATAGTATAAAGTATAACTCGTCTCCCCATTGACGGGAACACCATTTTAAGTTAAAATGAGTACTGTACTATCTGTAATCATAAAAATAAAATATCGGAGCTAAATATAATGCTTGCCAAACTTGCTACATTCGCTTTAATGGGAATAGACGCCTTGCCTGTCGAGGTGGAAGTAGACGTATCCCCACTTGTTCAAAAAAGTTTTGAGGCTCCGCAGGAAGAAAGCAAGTATACAATTGTCGGACTGCCCGAAACCACGGTTCGCGAAAGCGTTTTCCGCGTTGACCGGGCGATGGTAAATTCGGGAATCTATCGTCAGCCGGTAAAAACGATTATCAACTTGGCTCCTGCTGAATTACCCAAGCAAGCTGCCGCCTTTGATTTACCGATTGCAGTGGGAATGATGGCGGCCTCGAACGCTATTTCGCAAGAAAAATTTTCCGAATACGCTCTTATCGGTGAACTGGCGTTAGATGGTACCGTTCGTCCGGTTAAAGGCGCGTTGTCAATAGCTATTGAAGTTGCGCGTCGCCATAAAGCGGGGGAAAGTACAATTAAGGGATTGATTCTTCCCCGTTTAAACGCGCCTGAAGCGGCGGTTGTCCCCGATGTCGATGTAATTCCGGTCGATTCCCTTTCGCAAACGCTGGCTTTTTTGTGCGATACGCTGCCTATCGAGCCGCTGGAATGTGATATAGATCGCTGGTATGCAGAGGGTGCCCAATACGACATGGATTTTTCCGATGTTCGCGGTCAGGAAATGACCAAGCGGGCGATGCTGGTTGCCGCCGCCGGCTGTCATAATATTCTTATGATCGGACCTCCGGGATCAGGTAAAACGATGCTGGCAAAGCGCATGCCGACGATTTTGCCGCCGCTAACGCCGGAGGAATCTATTGAAACAACACGTATTTACAGTGCTGTCGGAGCGGTAAGTGCCGAACGCCCCTTAT
Source organism: uncultured Planctomycetaceae bacterium (assembly GCA_964479655.1). Taxonomy (GTDB): domain Bacteria; phylum Planctomycetota; class Planctomycetia; order Pirellulales; family Thermoguttaceae; genus RUG11551. The sequence continues at coordinate 293 of CAYZMZ010000055.1, read as the reverse complement.
TTGCCGTGCGCCCGTTTCGCTCTCCTCACCATACAATTTCCGAGCCGGGTTTGGTGGGAGGCGGCAGTACGCCTACTCCGGGCGAAATTTCTCTGGCGCATAACGGTATTTTGTTTTTGGATGAATTGCCTGAATTTAATCGCAGAACGCTGGAAGTACTTCGACAGCCGCTGGAAGAGGGCATGATTCTTATTTCCCGCGCGCAGGCTCATGTTAGTTTCCCCGCTAATTTTATGCTGGTCGCGGCGATGAACCCTTGTCCATGCGGATACAGAAACGACCCGCGAAGGGAT
>CAYZMZ010000054.1:0-11831 GCA_964479655.1 uncultured Planctomycetaceae bacterium | reverse complement strand
GTTTGCGGGTTGATTACCGATATTTCGTTAAAACTGCCGACCGTAACAATACTGGCGTAATGATCTCGAAAACAGTAGGCCTCAATTCCCTTTTTTCGCAGGGCAAGCGTCAGTCGTTCTGCCGCCTGATCCGCCTCGGCTAAGGTCATCATTTTATCGGATTTTACCTCGCCGGTCTTACGTATTTTTTCTATTTCACCCTGATTTATTGTTCTGAATCCACGATAGGTGCCTATTTGTACAGAATACTTGCCGGGACAATCCAGCAAGCTGTATTTAACGTTTTTATTGAATCCCACGACTTTGGAATCCAAAAGAGCGTTGTTAGTCGGTTCGGATTCTACAATAATCGGATTTCTGGTTAAGAAAGCGCGTCCCATCGGTCCGTATCCGGGCTTAATTCCGTGCGCGGCGAAGTCTTCAGCCAACGGATTTTCGGCGTTAAAATCGCCGTGATACTGGAGGCATTTGGGTTTTAACTGCCTAACCTTGGTCAGCGTATTTTGCGCATTGTTATCGTCAACAGCAGAAAAATTCCCGACGAAAACCACGTAGGCGTCCACGCTGGGGTCTTTCATGTGCCGCATCATCTTAACCTGTCCGTTTTCATCCAAAAAACCGCGTCCGACAACCCGGTCTTCCTCTTTAATCTTTTTGTTGTAGGTATAAGCGGTGAGTTTATAATCCCGACGCAGTTCCGTACAAAGTTTTTGAGCGTATTGCGAAGCGTCTTTTCCGGTGAATACAAACGCCGTAATCAGCCACGGACCCTGTTGCGCCGAAAGCGGGTAGTCGGCAGAATTTTCAGCTGCGGCTTTACGACCGAAAAGCCCTGGAAATTGAGCCTGAACAGCGGAATTGCAAAACAATCCGCTTAAGGCAACCGCGATAATTATTGATACGAAACAATATCGATGGAAAAATCGCAACTTTAACATATCATTGTCCTTCTGAAAAATCTCTCTTTTTAAGGGAAATGTAAACGATTTCTGAGCGTTGCTGTATACAGTGCCGTTCAGAAAACCTCAAACAACGTGGGGACTGTAGCAAATTTTTCCGCTTTTGTGAATAGCAATTTTTAAGATTTTTTTGAGAAAATCCGCCGAGACGGGGAAAGAGAATTAACGAATCGTTCCCGAGGACGACACGGAGGCGTTTTTTTCTCTATTTTACGGGAAGGCGCGACAACGAGCGGGGGTAGAGTTTATTTAACGGGAAGGCGCGAAGGCACGAAGTTCACGAGGCGGGAATAGGCTGTTTGGCTACTTCCGGTTGCCGAAAATTTGATTGGCGTTATTCAAGGTTGATTTTACGATAGTATAAACTGGAAAATTTCATGTGAAATCTGTTTATACTGCTTCCATTTGAGTTTTTCCGGTTTATATTTTTATAAACCAGTCGTTTCATTTCGCCCGGATCTTCAAAACTAGGATTTAGCTCAACTTATTGGGCGAAATCAAAACGACGTCAAGAGGAAAATTCAATCAGTCATAGTTTAACGCTCTTGACCGCTGTCCAGATATTCCAGCAGTCCTCGACAGCCGCTGGCTATAACGCGCCATGCGGTATCAAAATCACGTGTATACCAGGGATCGTCAACCTCGCCCATGCAGTCAGAAAATTCCAAAAGTAAATGTATCTTTCCCGCCGGGTCGTTTCCGCAGACATACTTCATATTACGAATATTCTCTCTGTCCATCCCAATAAGCAGATCATATTTCTGATAATCTTCACGAACCAGCTGACGCGCCCGCTTTCCGGTACATTCAATTCCATGCTCCTTTAATTTCGCACGGATAGGAGGATATACCGGATTTCCCAACTCTTCGGTACTGGTTGCCGCAGAAGCAATCTCAAACTGGCTCGACAATCCCGCCTTGAAAACAAGATCCTTCATAATAAATTCGGCCATCGGGCTGCGACATATATTCCCATGACATACAAACAGTATCTTCTTCATTTTTTCTTTTTACGTTATTCTGAATAAACCGGTTTTCGTCCCCCGTTGTTACCCTATTTATCGCCGTATTCAGCTTTCATCAAACGAGTAGAACGTATACAAAAGCAAACATTCTGTCGAATGGTACCGAAGCGGGCTTGGCATTGGAACTGCCGACAGTTGCCATGGACGGCAAATCCCCTCCAACAGAACTTATGCCCCCAACAGAACAACGGGGCGCGGCGTTCTAAAGCGGGTGTTGGCGAAGGGGCAAGCTAGTCATAGTATAAAGCGTCAGCCAGCTCCACGCACTCCCCCGAATTTCTTAAAGGAATTCGGGAGTACGTGCATGAATAAGTACTTTTTTGTCTTTCGATTATCTTCAGATTGTTATTTACCTTTTGCGGCACTGCATAGCGTTTCAACTCCGCGATAAAGCGTTTCGTCTGAGGCGGCGAAACTGATTCGGAAGTTGCCGTTTTTAACCGAGAAAACGTTGCCGGGAATAATTAAGGTGTTGAATCGGGTTATAACCGTATTGACAAATTCTTCGTCGGTTCCCCACGGAGCTTTGGGGAAGGCGTAAAACGCGCCGCCCGGCTTGACGATCTCGAAATCGTTTTTCAAACCATCGTAAATAATATCGCGTTTGCGGCGATAGGCGTTAATCTGTTCGGTCATATCGGTATCCAACGCCATAACCGAGGCAACTTGGAACGGGTGCGGAGCGCAGACAAAGGAGTATTGCTGGAATTTGAGCAGCTGTTGAATAATCTCTTGCGGACCGTGAACGAATCCAATTCGCCAGCCGGGCATTCCGTAGCACTTGCTAAATCCGTCCAGAACAATCGTTTGGGGATTGTATTTGGCGGGAGATACAAATTCGCTGTCGTAGCAGAAAAAGCGGTAGATTTCGTCGCTGACCAGCGGAATATTTTTTTCTTTCGCCAGCTGCGCCATTTCTTTTACGGACTGCTCGTTGGCAACCGCTCCGGTTGGATTGCAGGGCGAATTGAACAGAATCATTTTGGTTTTATCGGTAATCGCATCTCGAACCTTATTTACATCCAGCTGAAAATCAGGGTACGTATCGATGAAAACGGGCTTGGCACCCACCATTTTAACCAAGGCGGAATACATCACAAAATGCGGATCGAACATAATAACTTCGTCGCCGGGATTGACCATCGCCAAAATTACCAGCAACAATCCGCCTGAAGTACCGCTGGAAATAAATACCTGACGATCCGAATGACCGTACTGGGCATCGATTTGTTTTTGCAGCTTTTCTCGCAGCGGAGCGATACCTTGCGTAGGCGAATAGCCATTTTTTTTCGACATGATCGCGTCGCAAGCGGCTTGACGTACGTTTTCCGGCACGTCGAAATCCGGCTGTCCAATTGAAAGATTAACCGGATTAACCAGTTTCGCTCCGAGGTCAAAGACCTTACGAATTCCAGAAGCGTCAAAAGCGGAAGAACGATCAGCAAGCCATTTTTCGTACATTGTGTTTATATTTTGGTTAAAGTAAAATACGGATTGCCCCGGGATTTTTTCTGAAAATACCCATTTTTTAATCGGACGATTTTTCAGTTCACTCTGTAAAAACGCGAGAGTTGAAAAAACGTCAGGTAAAAACGATGTCCCCAAAAAAACGCGGATTATCAACGTTAAGGGAACCTCTAGCAACGCTTTTAGCAACCAGTCGAGGCGTTTTTTCTGCATAAACAGACAAAAAAGCCGTAGCTGGACACAAATTTGAATTGTGAGACGTTTCCTTTAAACAACGGAAAAATAAATTTTCGTCCATTCTATACCATAATTCATTTCAGACAAGGGGAGAAAATTAAAAAATCTGGTTGGCGTGTACTTGCCAACCTCTAAATATATTGTATAATGTCTAAATGATAAATTTCCTGACTTAATGCTGTTATGCTGGTTCCACGTGAAATTTTCCGGTTTAAATTATTGTAAAACAGTATTAAGTCGTCTGATTTTTCTGTAAACATTGTTTTTAGCAGAAAAATTCAACGAAATCCGCCAATAAATTTTTAATACCATAAAATATTCTCACCCCATTTTATTAACTACTATGGATAAAATCAGATACCAGTGTATCACCTTTGATGACGTTCTTCTTGAACCTGCGTACAGCGAAGTAATTCCTGCCGATATTGACGTTCGCACCCATCTTACCAAAAACATCCAGCTTAACATTCCTTTTTTAAGTTCTCCCATGGATACGGTAACCGAAAGCGCGATGGCCGTTGCTTTGGCGCAAGAGGGGGGAATTGGAATTATCCATAAAAATCTGTCAGTAGAAACGCAGTGCGCCGAAGTCGAAAAGGTAAAGCGGTCTGCCAACGGTATTATTTCCAATCCAGCCACCCTTCACGAAACGGCAACCGTCGCTCAAGCGCGGGAATTAATGGAAAATTGCAAGGTTTCCGGCGTTCCGATTGTAGACAATCAAGGGCATTTGCTCGGTATTATTACCAAGCGGGATTTGCGTTTTTTGGAAGAAACGAATATTCCAGTTGGGCAAGTTATGACAAAAAATAATCTTGTAACGGCTACGGGAAATGTAACACTTGAAGAGGCTGAGAAAATTTTAATGAAAAAAAAGGTGGAGAAACTTCTTCTAATTGACGAAAAGAATACATTGACGGGACTTATAACGATTAAAGACATCGATATGACCCGTTCCAATCCCTGCGCTTGCAAAGATAGTCAAGGCAGATTACGGGTTGGAGCGGCGGTTGGTGTAAATGACTTTGAACGAGTAGAAGCCCTGATTGACAAAGGCGTCGACGTTTTAGTTGTTGATTCCGCTCACGGACATAGCAGCAACGTTTTACAAACAGTCGCCCAAATCAAGAAAAAATGGGATATTGATGTTATCGCCGGTAACGTTGTTACCGAAGAAGGAGCACGAGATCTCATAAAAGCCGGAGCGGATTGCGTAAAAGTGGGAATCGGACCTGGTTCGATTTGTACAACCCGCGTCGTTTCCGGAGTCGGAGTGCCTCAGATCAGTGCGATCATGCACGCAGTTATTGCGGCAAACGAGGCAGGCGTTCCAATCATCGCAGACGGAGGAATCCGTTATAGCGGAGATATTACCAAGGCAATTGCTGCCGGAGCGTCCTGCGTTATGCTCGGTGGACTGCTGGCAGGATTGGAAGAAAGCCCAGGAACGAAAATCATTTATCAGGGACGTCAATTCAAAACGTACCGCGGAATGGGGTCCTTGGGAGCTATGGTCAAAGGCTCATGTGAACGGTATCGCCAGAGTAAAACGACTAAGGTTGAAAAACTGGTGCCGGAGGGCGTCGAAGGACGCGTGCCTTATAAAGGACAACTCGGACCGTTCGTATATCAGCTTATCGGTGGACTGAGAGCTGGTATGGGTTATTGCGGAACTAAAACCATCCAAGAATTGCGCACGGAAGCGAGATTCGTACAGGTATCGCCAGCCAGTGTGCGGGAGAATCATCCTCATGACATTACAATCACACAGGAAGCTCCGAACTACTCTTCGGAGGACGTTTTCTAACGTTATTTCGCGTACCGACAACGGACTGTCGGTCGCGGCATTGTTAATTTCGTCAGGCTTAGCTTTAAGCTGCCTGACGAACTTCGCTCAGGCCGATGGCTGGCAGGGGCGAAACTCTCAAGTAAATACCTCTGTTGCGGTACAAACTTCCGCCGACATGGTAAAGCCTACCATAACTCCGGTTGAAGCCAAAAGCGTTATAAGCGAAATTCAGCCGGCGGTCTATGATCAAGACGTAAATTCTGTTTCGCCTGCTGTTCATAGAGTATCTTACACCGCAAACGACAGCAGTCAGAATTTACGCTGGGCGAATCCGTCCAACGGCTCGCAGACTGTAGGCGTAAAAACCTATCGTCAAACCGTACGTCGAACAACGACGGCTCCTGCCAATACGTACGCGCAGGCAGGGGCGAGCGCCTATTCCGATCCGTTTGGCGATAGAACACCGCGTGCCTCCGCCTACGGCGCTGACCAGCCGGTAGAGGTTCCGTCTTTACCCAGTCTCAAACCGGTGCCCAGTATTGATACGCCGCCCGCTTTGGAAGATATTCCCAACATAGAATTGCCCGATACGCCGGATGCGCCTTTGCTGAACAATAACAACAGCATGGAAATGCCGACAATTCCAGCTGCTCAGCCGACCCCGATTAAACCTAGCACTGGAGCCATTGACACCAGTAAAAAGACGTTCAAAGCTCCGCTTCAGCCGCAGGATATTGTAGACAGTACAATGGACGATACGCAGTTTACCAAGGAACAGAACGAAGGCAAGCTGAAAGAAAATTGTCCGCCGGTAAGCAGTTTGAAACCGATTTCCAAGATTACCAACGATATTGCCGCCTCTGACGGCGCGTTCCCCAACGAATGCACTTTAGGCAACGAGCCGTTTGAAGGACGTCATTTCGCTCCGATTTGTTACACCTGGACAGCTCCGGCGTTAGCCGTAAATCCGCTTTACTTTGAAGATCCGAGTCTTGAACGATACGGACATTCATGGGGTACAATATTACAGCCAATTGTATCAGCGGGTGAATTTGTCGTAACGATTCCGGCTTTGCCGTGGCTGATGGCGATTGATCCGCCGAATGAATGCCAGTACACGTTGGGCTATTATCGCCCGGGTGAATGCGCTCCGTATATTTTCGATCCGATACCCTTCAGCGTTCGAGCGGCGGTCGTAGAAGGCGGCGTTGCAACGGCCTTGATATTCCTGATTCCGTAAACGGGAATCGCCCCCTGATAATTCCGCCCGATTCGGATAATTTCAAGTTGAATCAGTTTAACCGGTGATTGAATTATCTCGATAGCAGCGGGCGGATAGACAAAATAATTCTGTTTGGTTTGGTTTAAATCCCTGATTGTTTACGCAGTCAGGGATTTTTTGTATCTTCACGTTGCAGCCAACTGAATAGCGTGGTATAAGATTCCGAGCGATTTTACGAAAAGAAACGAAAGCGCGAAGAAGAATTAAATATGCAAGCCCGTATATGGAGCACCGGCCTCGCAGAGGGCTGTGCGTAATTAGGGGTTCCTTGCTGGGTAAAGATTCAAGGCGATTTTACGGGAAGGCCCGAAGGCGCGAAGGAACAAGAAGAGGAAATATTGAGTCGGTACCGACCTCGCCCTGTCGGATTGCGTCTGGGGTACGCGGACCTTGCTCCCGCTTTCAAAAAGGGACTTGTTCCCGTTCCCAACCGCGTAGCGGATAAAACCCGAACCGGGGGCGGACCTTCCCGTTCGTTTTATTGCGGACGAGGACGCCCTCGAGGCGGGACTCCCCCTGTTCGGCTACCGCAGGTTACCAAAAAAAGGGTTTATCGTTGCAATTACGCATATTCTTCCCCGTTCAATGCGGTATTCAAAATCAACCCTTATAATTCTTCTTCGTGTACTTCGTGCCTTCGCGCCTTCCCGTTAAATAAACTCTAGACTGCCTCGGGACTTCGCGCCTTCCTGTTCTCTCTTGTTTAAGCGGGAAAAATAAACCGATTACAAATTTAATAACTGAAAGGGATAATATATGATGCTGTAAAGAACAGTCAGCAATAATACGACAGAAATAAATATATACCAAATCGCAACGGGGTTTCTGGTTACCAGTTGCGTGCTCAATTCCTGCTGCAAACTTCGCTCCAGCTTTTGCCACCCGTCCCGGCTTGTCGGCGAGTTACTGTTAGAAATCAAACTGATGTTGTTTAGCAGGTCAAACGATTCCAAATGAAGTCCGATATTTAAGTTGGGCATAAATAAGCTATCGCCTGCCCAGCGCGTTTGACCATCCAGTTTATCGACTATATTGGCCAAAATTATACGAAATTGCTGTTTGTTCATATTGTATACAATCAGTCGCGGACGCTGAGAAAGTAAAATCAACGCGACAATCAAAACGTACAAGGAAATCAAAAATACCCAGATAAAAGAACCAAATTGAACTGCGGCATTGATCGGAAAAAAGACGGCAATCGGTCCCACAAATATCATCCCGGAAACCGCTACGCATATTGCCAGCGTATCGCGAAAACCGTTGACCAAAAACGGGTGTCTGGACAAATTCATCAATCCGATAATCAGCAAATAAACCGAAATCGGAATCAACGACAGACTAATCGATATGGAATCCATGAAATTTTGCTCGCTTGTTAAATATACAAATATTCACTTTATTCTTTACGGAGTTTTTCAGCAAATTCTTCCGGCTGAATTACGTTGATAAAATATCCTGTTCCAATCTCAAAACCGGCAATAGAGTTTATTCTCGGAACGATTTCTACTCTCCAATGATACAAGCCCGGAATTTCGCCCTTGATTCGGGGAGCGTTTCGATAAATAATATTAAACGACGGAGTAGGTAATATCGCCTCCATTTTAGGAATCAGTCGGGAAACAATTTCAGCTAACTGATCGAAAATTGCTTCCGATTCATTTTCCATATCAGGGCGATGAATACGGGGAATAATCCATGTTTCTCCCGCAAACCGCGAAGCAAACGGACAGAAAACGATAAAATACGGAGTTTCAGCTACTATACGGGCTTTCATCTGCAATTCGGTTTGAATCAGCATGCACCAAACGCACTTGCCCGATCGGTGAGAATGACGGATTATCTGCCCCAATTCATAGCGGACAACCGGAGGAATTAACGGCATGGCCATCAGTTGGCTATGAATATGCGTCATGGAGGCGCCGGCTTGAGCCCCCTGATTTTTAAATAACTGTACGTATTGCCATCTTGGATCGCTATACGCATGCCGGATTCTTTGAGCGTAGAATCGAATAACCCGTTTCCATTGCTCCAGGTCCAATTGTCCGCATTGGGTTACATGCTGCGGAGATTCTATGATTACCTCATGCAATCCGTTGGCACTTTCCCGCTGCCAGTACAACGGTGTGGTATGAGTACCGCGATCAACCTGAAATTCCGTAATTGTCCACGGATCTACAACGGGGTTTAAGGCCGCGTATCGATTGGGAACGCTGCGAACCGCCCATTGTTCGGTTTGCGGATAATTTATACAATCTACAGATTCCGGCGTTTGATGTTCGTTTCCAACACAAAACGGACAAATCAAACTGCTTTTGTCCGCATGATTTTGGAAAGGTCGATGCGCTCGCTCTCCGGCAATTATTACGCCGTTGCCGGAGACAGGATTGATACGAATTTCAGGCATGGAATCGCTCTTTTATTTGGCTGTAAAAGAAAGGGTTCCTACCATTTGCATATCGGTAATACCAATCTTTTCAGCGTTAGCTTTGTCTAGCATGAACATAAATACCAGCTGTTCGTCTTTGGCTCCCTTGAGCATATAGTAAACCCATTGAGAACCATCGTTTTTATCTTCGGCAATAATTTGATACGTCATTACTCCTGTCGGAGATGTTTCCTCGTTGGAAGAAACAACGGAACGGGTATCGGAGTTTTCCTGTTTGATAGCCGTTTCAACTTCCTTGGTAAAAGCCGCCAAAGTCATGTTTTTGGTTTGTTGCGGATTGATAGGTTTATTGATAACGCACTGAGCAATATAACTTCCTTCATACAAATAACGGAACACGGTTTGATTCTCGGTTTCCTGAACAGCGTGCCAGCCGCGATTATGAAACATAGACCAGGTACCATCGGGCGAAATATAATGAATGAGCATCAATTCTTCGGTTGGTTCAACCCATTTTTCCGCAGTCAACGCGGCGTTTGATGCGCCGGGAGCGATTGTCATGGAAACGCGGGATTCTACCGCCAAACTCGGACTGATCGGACCCGGCTGCCGTTCTTCATTGGTTACCATTCCAACCCAAATAATACGTCGGGCTTTCATACTGAAATAATATTTTAACTTAAAACTGAGAACGGTTTTTACGCCGTCCGCCATTCCCTCTGCCCACCCCTGGGCATCGATAATAGCCGTAGTCCCCTTGATTTCAGTCAGAATTTGAGCAACTTGAGCTTGATTCAATGCGTCCAGCTGCAACAACGCCGCTAACGCCTCTTCAGGAATCGACCATTCGTCGTCAACCGCGACCGCTTCTTCAGGAAGCAAAGAATCCAGACAGTTACTGTCCGCCATAACTTCCAAGGTATCCAGCTCATTTTGCAGCATGCTGTACTCTTTATGGAAAATGATGCAATCTGCGCCGTTGCTGGCAACTTCCAAAATATTTTTCTGCGGCTGCAGGGTAAGCGTTGTCATCTCATCGTTTACCGTACGATCTGTTTTGACCTGTTGATAATTCCGAATTGATTCTACCGTAAACGTTTTGTTTTCTTTTGTACAACTAATCGTTCGTTCGGTATAAGCCAGTTTTGTAGCGGCTTTGACAGGGAATTTTTCCATCTTCCCTTTTTCCTTTTCGGAGGGGATAGAAAGATTGCCCTGAATATCTATTTGATAGGCGATTTTATCCATCGAATCAGCCGTTCGACTGGATTTAAGCAGGTACTTTTGTCCATTGGACGCAGACGCGGGCTTTTCCACCGCAGAGTTAGGATCAGGCATAGTCCGCTTTGTCTGCTGTTGTAAGGGAGAAGCAGAGGACTTTATCGCGGCGGAGGCGGGTGTTTTCGTTGCTGAATTAATTTCAACTGCCCCAGCGGTATATGCAAACAAACCAATTACTACTATCGCCAATAAAAAACGAATGGATTTCATGACTTCCTCTATTTGGTAACATGTATTTGAGAGGGAAAATGGAATACGGCGATACCAACGGTATCAAAATAACCCGATTTTCCCACAGTTTAGCAAAATTCGGGAATTAATGCAAACCTGATTAGGCAAGATTTTTAAAATATTTTAAATAAATAAGCTGGAGAGTTGTTTTTTAACAAATACAATTAGCAAAATTAGACGCAAATCTGACTTTATCTATATTATTCAATTAAAAACAATTAATTAGGAAAAAGAACGAATGATACAATGGACTTGTCCGTATATTAATTCTTGTCCGTATATTAATTAGGGACAAAGCGTTAATATAGGTAAAACGGGTTTGCGGACTATTCTCGAGGCGGATTTTTATCGCCTTTTGCCCGGCAGTCCGAAAGATAAATCATTCCACTTGAAATTTACCGGCTTGTATTATCATAAATCAGCCGTTTCATTTCGCATTAATCAATAACACGTGAAGTTTTTATTCGTAGGAGGACGAAATCAAAACAACCCTTTGTTTGTTTAATCAATTCAGAGCGAAATGGAACGACTGCGATTTGTTAGGCAAACCGGAAAAAATCAAGTAGAATTAGTCTATACAAATATTTCCCGCTCAATTAGCAAGCGGGCAATTTTTAGGTTATCGATTCAATATTCCCTTGGCGATATCGGCTCCGAATCGTGCGGGAGGATTTTGATTGCCTTGCATTTCTTCCAGAATCGGGTATTTGGCGGCATCCTGAACAATCTGATACTGCGTTACGGACGGGAAAGCAAATTGAACCCCCAGTTTATTTGCCAGACGAATTATATCCAATATTAATTGCTGACGCGCACTGTTTTCCTGTTCGGCTGAATGAACGATAAAATAACAAACCAGTAAAATATCGATGCTGGAGGAATTAAACTCGTTTACGCAAACGCGAATATCGTCTTTGCGTGTATGCGGATAGGATTCAATCAACGCACGAACTCCGCCGCAAAAAGCCTCCATTAATTCTACCGGCGTATCATACTGAACACCGAGAAACGTTTTATATCTTCTATACAAACGTTTCCCCATATTGTCTATCGTTGAGGTGGCCAGGGAACTGTTGGGAATTACAACCAGCGAATTATAAAAAGTGCGGATTCTGGTAGAACGCAACCCGATCGATTCGACGCTGCCTTCAACGCCGTCTACCACAATCCAATC
>CAYZMZ010000053.1:7722-12278 GCA_964479655.1 uncultured Planctomycetaceae bacterium | reverse complement strand
AAAATCCGATTCGGATAGGTTACACCAGATGTAGGAACAATTGTATATTCGCCTGCAAAAAGCCACGTTACATTTTCTTCACCATATATTTCGTTGATCTGTTCTATCATTCTGCCGATCAGAACATTGTATTCCGATAAAGCGGAAATCATTTCCGGGCTTTCCGGTCCGTTTTTCTGCGATGCGTAATCCAAATGGGGCAGATAAATATACAAAAAAGACGGACGTTCTTTTCGAGCCGTTGCAACGGCGGTATCGATTGACCAGGCGGCGGATTTGGCATTTGACATCGGTCCCCACCAGTTCATCAACGGAAAATCGCCAAACTGCTGTCTCAATTCACCATAAAGCGATTCAGGACGCGTCCAGCACCATAAACTTTCGGAGCCGTCCGGGTTATGAATAGGAGCCGGTGTACAGACGTAGTTCGCCTCGGCGTATTTGGAATGAAGTGGAAACCAAACAGCAGAGGTTAGTTCATTCCGACTGCAGGAAAGAACGTCCCAAATTTGATGGGATTCGATTAAATCATTTCCCCCCGTCCACATTTCTAATTGGTGTTTATTTCGCCAGTATAACGCATTTCCCACAATTCCGTGTTCGTTGGGCAGCTTGCCGGTTGTCATATTTGCCTGAACCGGGCAGGTAACGCACGGAAAAGTCGGCTTGAGAACCGTTTTCTGTCCCTTGGCGGTTAGAGAAGTCAGATTGGGTAAATACGTTAAATCCGCTTCACGTAAATGAGCAATAGAAACAAGAACAAGTATTTTCGACATAATATTACTTTATTTATATAGAGAATAAAACAACATCTAAACAGATAAACATAAAACAAGAGGGGAACACAAGATTATGTTCCCCCCTTTGATTTCGTACTATTGCTGATCCTGATATACCTGCGTACTTTCCTCCTTGGTAACCGGAGCGGAAAGTTCGTCGGAAATAACAGACAGTTTTAATCGCTGATCGCCCGGCTGAGTGCCTTTAACGAGAATCTTGTAATTCATTTCAGCCTTGGCCGACAGCTGGGGCGTCGCCTCAAAAATAATCGTATTATTCGGTCCGACCTGGAATTTGGTCGGTCCCTCGGCATTGAGAAATTCCATTCCAGGCGGAATTTGCGCCGATACTTGAACATTTTCCGATGCCTTTGACCCCTGATTTACTACGTTAATCAGGTACGTAGTTCGTTCGCCGACCAATACCGGGTCGTTCGTATCGCTCAATTGAGTCAGCAGCGCGGCCATTCCCTCGACCAAGCATTCCTTTTGCCCGTTGGCGGCAATTCCCTTGTCGGCAGACGCCTGGTAAGTAATCGTTTGCTGTCCGCTTTGAGTGGGAGTTACAACCAGCTCAACTTCCCCGCTGTCGTTGGCGGGAAGCTGTTCTAATAGCCACTGAACGGTACGAGTCTGACGATCAAAACTGCCGGCGTTGTTGGCACTGACAAATTGAAGTCCGTTGGGCAGTTGAACTTTCAACGCCACGTTATTTGCAGGAGCCGTTCCGGGATTGGTAACCTTAATTTTATACGCCCCTTCCCGTTCTAAAAATCGGCGTGTGGGTCCCGCGACTTCCATGGTCAGTTTCGGAGCGACGACTTCCATTTCAAACCGGCTTTCGGCATTCAAAGACGGGTCGGCCGAGGCGGTAAGAATATTGGCAAACTTGCCCGCTCGAATCGCGGTCATTTTCAGACGGATGGTTTGCGTTTGATCCGGCTTCAAATCTCCCACGTTATACGTTAAAACGGAATCTTTGGCTTCATGCTGCAACTGCGGAGGAACGTTTTCTGTTAGAACCACGTTTTTAGCGGTACCAGTCCCCGGATTTGATAATATGATCGTTAGTTCAGTTGAATTACCGATTCCAATTTCTCTCACGCCTTGAGTCTGTAACGCTAGTTGCGGCTTGGCTACAACGCCCTCGGCGCTGGTCGCGGTTTGAAAACTGACTTGGGCAACGCTGCCTACTTTTCCCTCGTCCAAGGGCATCAGTTCCATGGAAACGACAACCTGCTTTCCGGGCGGTAAGTCGCCGATTTTCCAAATTAAATCGCCCGCCATGCCTTTGCCGGCAGGCGGATTGGTTTCGATCAATTGCGTACCGCGCGGTACCAAATCCCGTATTTCTACGCCGTTGGCGACAGTCTGTCCCATGTTTTTAACTACCGTTTTCCAAACGGCACTTTTTCCGACCAGCAACTCATCAGGAGCGAATTTTTCGATAATCAATTGCGGAGCCTGCGGTCCAGCCAACGCCTTGGCGCCGGGTTCCCCCTGTCCGGTAGAAAAAGCTCCCGGCTGATTCGCTGCAGACGGAGTTTGAGAGTTGTTATTTCCCGAATCCCCTCCAATCAACGGCAGCGGTTCAGACGGATTATAAACCCGAGGTTCGCCCGGGGTGAGCAGGGAATTATCGGTATTCTCCGGACTTACCGGCGATTCCAAAGTCGGTGCGATGGGCGCAGAATGTACCGGCTGCGATTCTGTCGGTCCCGTCAACGGCAACGGCTCAGCCAGCGGAATTTCCTCCGGCTGTTGCGGAGCTTCAGGAACCGAATTGGATTCCGGGGTTGATGGAAGTTCCGGGATCGGAACCTCTTCGGTCTGTGTTGCAGCGGGAAATTCCAGTTCCGGAACCGGAACCGCGTCTGACGACGGAGCTGGAGTTGACGCCGGTACCGCATTTGTCGCCGGAACAGCCGTATTATTCGTATTATTCGCGGTGTTGCTAACCGGAACTTCGTTATTTACCTGACGAATCGGGCTGATTACTTGTCCCGTGCCGTAATTCGCCGCTCTCCGATTGGGTGTATTGACCGTTCCTTGGGGCAACGTTTGCGGCGTTCCGTACGATCTGACCACCTTACGACTGGTTGTTACGCCGGGCGGGGTAAGCGGAATCCCGGTTTGAGCGAGCAAGGAATCACAAAAAGCACCGACGACAACACACAGGCTAAAAATCAGGGATAAAACGGGAGTTTTCATATTTTTTGTCCTTTTATATTCGTACTGCAGCTTGAAATACGATTCAAATATTTACATTAAAACTACGTGAATTTCCCTCCCAACGCCGTTATATCGCCCTAATCGAGAGAAACATTCTATTACTTGGGCGGAAATCAAAACGGCATTGCTGGTAAAATCGCACGGTTTTGTTATAAACCATCTATACCAGTTCCACTTGACTTTTTCCGGTTTGCATACAAACCGCAGTCGTTTCATTTCGCCCCCATCGACCAAACAGAGGATTATTTGATTCTGGAGGGCGACAAAACGATGTCAAAAAGAAAAAATCACGTAGTTATAGTATAAAAAAACTTTTCAATATATTACAGTAACAAATTAATTGAATTTTGTGAAGATCAATTTGGGGAAAATTTGGTTTTAGCGGAAATTTTATGGAGAAAAGCCTGTATTGGCCCGGCGTCCCCGTTGGGAAATACCCGCATACGTCCGCAAAATCGCTCCTTGTTGAGCCGGATTAGCTCCCCACGCCCCCCATTTTCAGGAACCGACCGCAGTTTGACAACTTGTTTACTCGCGATATTGACCGGGCGTTTTATTGAGAAGCCGTTTGAATACCCGGATCATTTGAAGATAATTGGGAAATCCCGACATCATAGCAATTTGCTCGATTTTTATATCCGTTTGTTGAAGTAAGATAATCGCCCGATAAACACGGCATCGATGAATTTCATCTCCAATGGTTCTGTCTAAAACTTTGATAAAATAGCGTTCCAAAGTACGTCGATTAACCTGAAGTTTTTTGGCGATAAGTTGAATATCAATATCCCGATGTCCCCAATTCCAAATTTCCGTGCAGGCAGCATGAACCAGCTTGTTAGCCAAGTCTTCGTTGAGGGGATGATATTCTTCTTTTTTAACTTGATGTTTTACAAAGTCGGTAATACAGCCATGTAAAATAGAGGTATAACTGAGATCGTTTTGCTCTGGATTATCCAAAATTCGTTCAACCAGCTGCTGAATCCGATTCAGTGCCGTTATCCCCATATTATTCTCTTCCAAATAAACAATCGGAGCGGTGGGACGGAGTATTTTTTGCTGTGTTAATCGATGGATATACGGGCCGTTAGCCGTAATCCAGACGTCTTTCCAGCCGTCCTGAACGTTGGGCAGAATTTGATGCCCCAGTCCGGGAAAGAGGATAAAAAACGCCCCTTTTCGTACCGGAATCGTTCCGACGGCATCGGAAACATAATTTCCTGACCCTTCCAATATATACATAAATACATATTCTGGCAAAATTCGTTTTGCTCCCTGTTCCATTCGATATAATTCAGGACGCCCTTCATTGACAAAGGTTGTACCGGCCGCCATGTCGTCAAAGCCGCCCCCGGCAGCGAATACGTCATCGAGGGCCAGGGCCCGGTCGTGAATAACTGGCAGGAGCGTCTCGAAGCCCGCAGCGCCACTCCCACCCGCGACGAGTACCGTTTCACCGCCCACCGCACCGTCGAATCCCCGCGCCGGCTGCGCCTGCTTATGTACGTGGCCCAGTGGCTCGAACAAGAGCGCGTCCCGTACTTCATC